>JAHEEB010000797.1 GCA_024640925.1 Bacteroidota bacterium
TGGTTTATCATGTGGCCAACTTCTTTTTTTTGTTCGACAGCTACATTTTTGAAATCATCGAAAAGTTGACTTAAAGCGCCTTTCTTACTGAGATATTTTAATCGAAAATCCTCTAATTCCTCATTTGTCTGAATCGAAAAGTTTTTAATTTCATCGACGAGTTGATCTATTTTTTCTTTCATTTTTTTATTTTGTAATGGTGTACATTTTAATAATTTTTACATCAGTCAAAGGACGATCATTACTATCTGTGGGTACTAAAGTAATATTCTCTACAACTTCTAGTCCTTCAATTACTTCACCAAATACTGTATAGTTTAAATCGAGGAATGGAGTACCTCCAATAGTTTCATAATCAGTAATTTGTTGTGAAGAAAAAGATTTACGTTTATTTTGTGATGCTATTGAGTTTAATTGTGATGAAGAAAATTTCTGTCCTTGCACAATATAAAATTGAGAACCAGAAGATTCCTTATTAGGGTTTACATTATCACCTTTTCTTGCAGCAGCTATTGCTCCTTTCTTGTGATAGTATTGAGGAAAAAATTCAGCTGGAATTGTATAAGTTTTACCTCCATTTCCTAGTAATTTGCCTGCTGGAGCATTAATTGATTTTTCATCGCCAGTCTGAATCATAAAATTAGTTATTACTCTGTGGAAAAGTTGTCCATTATAATATCCTTCATTGACTAATTTTACAAAGTTTTTCGAATGTAATATGGTACTATCATATAAACGTATCTTAATTTTGCCCATGGTTGTTTCCATAACTATATCAGGAAACTGTGTTTGAGCGTTGCTTTGTATAAAAAAGCAACAAAAAACTAGTATAAATAGAAGTTTGTTTTTCATATTTTTTTATACAAAAATATAAAATGTGTCAATTGATAAAAATAAAATATTTTGCAACCTATTAAAAAACTAGCAGGGCAAACACTTATTTATGGATTAGGAACTATGGTTCCCCGTTTGCTGAATTATTTGTTTCTTACTCCATATTTTACCTATAATCTTTTTAAAGATAATGTAGGTGAATATGGTAAATTAACTGAATTATACGCATATGTGACTTTTTTATTAATAATTCTTACATATGGAATGGAGACAGCATATTTTCGATTTGTTAATATAGAGAAGGATAAAAGTAAAGTTTATTCCACAATTTTAACTTCTGTTTTTACCACATCCATAAGTTTTATATTATTAATAATTTGTTTAATTAATCCAATATGCAATGCTTTAGATTATGGAAATGAAAAGGATTTTATAATTTTTGTTGCTGCTATTGTTGCTATTGAGGCTTTTTCTGCTATTCCGTTTGCTAAATTAAGAACAGAAGAAAAAGCAAAAAAATTTGCTATAATAAAGACTTTAAATGTATTTCTTAATATTTTGCTTATAGCTTTTTTTTATAATTTATTACCAGCATTAGGTTTCAGAAATTTTATATTGAATGAAAATGAGAATGTTAGTGTCAAGTTTGTTTTACTTGCAAATTTACTTACGAGTTTTATTATATTATTAATATTAATTCCTGAATTTCGTGAATATTCGATAAAGAAATTTGAGTTTTCGTTACTGAAAAAACTTTTAAAATTTGGTTGGCCTTTATTGATTGCTGGTTTTGCCGGGAATATTAATGAATCTTTAGATAGAAGTATTCTGAAGCAATTAATACCTGATAAAGAAAAAGGGTTACACGATTTAGGAGTATATGGTGCTAATTATAAGATAGCTGCTTTTGTTCTACTTTTTATTCAAATGTATCGGTTTGCTATAGAACCATTTTTCTTTAATTATGCTAAAAAGGAAGATTCAAAAGTTCAATATAAAAGGTTGATGAATATTTTTGTTGGAATAACTACTTTAATAGGTGTTTTTATTATGGTATTTCTTGATTATATAAAATATTTTGTTAGTCCGGCCTACCATGAAGGGTTGACAGTTGTTCCATTAATTATTGTTGCTTATATTTTTAGCGGAATTTATTACAACCATTCTGTTTGGTTTAAGCTTACCGATAAAACTTTATATGCTGTGTATATTGCATCAATAGGAGCTTTCATAACTATTATTTTGAATGTTTTGTTTGTTCCGGTTTATAGTTACTATGCTTCTGCTGTAGCTACCGTTATTTCATATGGTTTAATGGTAATTTTTTCTTTTATTTTTAGTGTTAAATTTTATTATATAAAATATGATTTATTAAAAATAGGTATATATTTTTTAGTTGGTAGTTGTTTAGTGTTGATTAGTAATTTTATTCATGTTGAAGGATTGATTATTAATTTAATACTTAAAACAATTATCGTTTCATTCTTTGTTATTTTTGTGATATGGAGAGAAGATTTATTAAAATATTTATTTAAAAAAAATGAATGTAAAAATAGTTAACAGGTCGAAACATGAATTACCGAAGTATGAGACAATTCATTCAGCTGGAATGGATTTAAGAGCTAATATTAGTGTTAATATTGTGCTTAAACCTTTAGAAAGAGCCTTGGTTACAACAGGTTTGTTTATTGAATTGCCTGAAGGTTTTGAAGCTCAAGTTAGACCAAGAAGTGGTCTTGCTTTGAAAAAAGGAGTAACTGTATTAAATACTCCTGGAACTATTGATGCTGATTATAGAGGAGAAATTTGTGTAATACTTATTAATCTGTCAAACGTTGATTTTATTATAAGTGATGGAGAACGTATTGCTCAAATGATTATTTCAAAACATGAACATATTAATTGGGATGAAGTTGAAATACTTAATCAATCCGAAAGAGGAGAAGGTGGTTTTGGTCATACTGGAAAAATCTAAAAAATGAATGTAATTATACCTATGGCAGGAAGAGGTACTAGATTGAGACCTCAAACAAATACAATTCCAAAACCTTTATTGAAATTGTGTGGAAAAACAATGATTGAATGGATTGTTGAAGAGCTAAAAAAGTCTTCAGATACGAAAATAGAAGAAATTCATTATATAATTGGAGAATTTGGTAGTGACGTTGAAAAAATGTTAATTGAAACTGCTGAAAGAATTGGTTCAAAAGGATATATTCATTATCAAAAAGTGGCATTGGGTACTGCACATGCAT
>JAHEEB010000798.1 GCA_024640925.1 Bacteroidota bacterium
CTTAAAAAAGCCTCCATGTTTGGGTAGCGGTGCGACGATTCAACATTCATTAGTATATCAAAGCTGTTATCATCGAAAGGCAGTTTTTGTGCATCGCCCTGAAAGAATGATTCATTACCGGTTGTATAATATTTGTTGCAGAAGTCAATTGCGGTTTTATCCATATCGAGACCAACCGTTGTTTTGGGTTTGAATTTTCTGTTTATGTAATTTAATCCGCCGCCTCTGCCACAGCCAACTTCCAGAAGCTGTTTGTCACCAAGTTCAATTCCGTTTGCCAGGTTATGATATAGTTGAATGCAATATCTGTTTGAACTATCCTGTTCGCTAAAATCAGTATTATCTTCATTATTTGAATAACCAAAATTCATAAAAAGAATTTCAGCATTTTTGTCTACTTTGTTTACATACCAGTACCAGCTTCTAAAACACCACTCGCGAAAAGATCCCATAATTGATTTATATTAGTAATTAGTTAAAAGTTTCTCCTTCGTTAAACACGTATTTCTTAATTCTTTGTGCCATTTCGAACTGATTTGCGTTTTTCATCTGTTCCCATGAAATAGGCTTCAATATTTTAACCCTGACTGTTTTATTTCTTTTTTTCAGCATTTCTCGTGGGAGCAAAATAAGTTCGATATTGAGCTTAATCATGAAAATACGCCGTAAAAGATAAATACTGTAGAATAAAAATGAATTGCTTCCTGAAAAATGCATTGGCACGATATCTCTTTTGCAGGTATAAGCTTTACCAATAAAGCTTTTCTGCCATTTGCAATCAGAAATTTTTCCATTGTAAATGCGCGAAACTTCACCGGCAGGGAAATGAGTTATTGGAATATCGGAGTTATATAGCTCATTCAGTTTTGTTATTTCATCGCGCGATGATTTACCATAAACATTAACACTTGCTATGTGTGGTCTGAGATTAGGAACTAGCATAAACGCGTCGTTCCCGATTGATTTGAAGTTTTTATATTTTGAGCAAACAGTTCTGGTAATTATCAATCCGTCGATAATACCGAACGGGTGATTTGCGACGAAGAAACATTTGCCATTTTCGGGCAAATTCTCCTCCCCCTCGATAATCAGGTTTATATTGAAGTCTTTAATAACAGCATTTAAAAATTCTAATCCCTGAAGGCCATCAAATTTATTCAGGTAGTCGTTCAAATCCTTTTGATGGATAATTGCTTTGATTAAAGATATTATCCATGTTGGAAGCTTTTTAAGTAACGCATTATTACTATCAGAAAAAAGCTTATCAACATCAATATGATTAATGTAAGGTTTATTTTGGTTTTGCGTATGCATGGGTAACAACTATCAATTTATAAATATAACGACAATTTTCTTCTGTTAATCATTGATAGAATGATAACAGACCAACATACTCGATGCAATAAGCGAAAAACATCCATGCATTTTTTTGATAAAGATAGGAGATTTAGGAAATACTGAATAAAAACTTATTAAGAGTCATAAATTATAAATAGAAACAAATCAATCGAAAAACAAAAAACCCATCCATTGCAGATAGGTTCTTTGTTATTTTGAGGTTCCGAGCGGATTCGAACCGCTGTAATCGGTTTTGCAGACCGGTGCCTAGCCACTCGGCCACGGAACCTTATCTTGTACTTAAGATTTAATTGTGTAAAACCTCAAGTGGGTTGCAAAGATAAAAATTTTTCAATTTAAATAGCGTAGATGATAAAATTATTGTTCGGCATACTTTTTTAAACACTCGGGGCATATGCAGTCGTTGTATTTCTGCGATATTATCATGAACTCTTTCTTATGAATATTCAGTTTCTCGCACCAACAATCATCGTCACCCTGGCAGGTAAAGAATTTTCCACACTCCGGACATTTCTTAAGTTGACCTTTCATTTGTTATCTTTCTTTTTCCAACAAAACACTTACAGCTTCGAGCTTTGCTTTCATTGGTGGATTTATTTTGGATAGCTTTATACTGATATTTTGTATGGTTTCAAACTTTTCCATAATCCTGTCAATTATTCTTGCAGCAAGGTGCTCAATTAGCTTCGAAGGTATTTTCATTTCTTCCTCAACTACCCTGTAAACAGAACTGTAATCTATTGTATCAGCTAAATCATCTGATTTTAAAACTTTGCCAAAATAGAATTCCAGGGTTAAATCAATCTTATAATGGCCGCCAATCTTTCTTTCCTCGGGATATACCCCGTGAAATGAATAAAAATCCATTCCTTCAAGCAAAATCTTCCCCATACGAAAATATTTTTCATAAAATTAGTGTATCTGTTCCGATTCACATCTTCTTAATATGATAAAATACTTACTTTTGCATCAATTTTATGAAGTCCAACCAGGTAATATTATTTCGATAAACATATTTGATAAATGATCAAGGAAGAAAACAAGTCGCTGAATTTCATCGAAAACATGATTGAGGAAGATCTGAAGTCAGGTAAACACGATGGAAGAATAAATACCCGCTTCCCTCCGGAACCCAATGGTTATTTGCATATAGGGCATGCTAAATCAATCTGCCTGAATTTTGGACTGGCGTTAAAATACAATGGAAAATGTAATCTAAGGTTCGATGATACAAATCCTGTGAAGGAAGATGTTGAATATGTTGAATCGATAAAAGAAGATATACATTGGCTCGGATTTGATTGGGAGAACCGGGAATATTTTGCCTCAGACTATTTCCAGCAACTTTATGATTGGGCAGAACTGCTTATCAAAAAAGGAAAGGCTTATATCTGCGATTTGACAGCCGAACAAATCAGCGATATGCGTGGTACTCCATCTACACCTGCCACTCCAAGCCCATTTCGTAATCGACCGGTTGAAGAAAACCTCGATTTATTCAGAAGAATGAGGGCAGGAGAGTTTGCCGAAGGTTCAAAAACCCTCAGAGCTAAGGTTGATCTGGCTTCTCCTA
Organism: Bacteroidota bacterium; assembly: GCA_024640925.1. Taxonomy (GTDB): domain Bacteria; phylum Bacteroidota; class Bacteroidia; order Bacteroidales; family UBA10428; genus UBA10428. The sequence goes on from JAHEEB010000798.1 coordinate 2,933, forward strand.
ACATGCATATGCGCGATCCGATTATGTACCGGATAATATACACCGACCATCACCGTACCGGCAAACAATGGTGCATTTACCCCATGTACGATTATGCTCATGGACAGTGTGATTTTAAGGAAGGTATTACCCATTCACTTTGTACGCTTG
>JAHEEB010000134.1 GCA_024640925.1 Bacteroidota bacterium
CAGGCGAAAACAATAAATAACACATAACAATTGACCAAATAATTGTTTTATAGTAATTTTTAAATATTTGTTTGAAAATCATCAGGAATTCTGTTTTTTAATAGCATGCAAACATAGTAAAGCATGTTCTTATTTACCAGATAGTATCCGAAATTAAAACCAACATTAACATTTTTTATTAATTTAACCGATACTAAAAGACGAAGTCTAAAACATGAATTTTAGGAAAGAGTTTAAAGAACTCATTAATAAAATAGAGGTAAGTATTGAGAATAAACTTGGAAAAAGGGGTATTCTGGAAAAGGATGGTATGTTGTACATACGCGAGAAACTTTTTCTGGTAAGTTTATTGTTTTTAACTGTTATTGGTATTCTTGCTTATATACCATCTGCAATTATTGCACTTCATGAAAAAAGATGGATGCTGTTATTTATTGATACAAGTGCATTGATGGTTATGATAGTTTTTATTATTTCTGATTTACTTCCGGCCAAGGTTAGAAAGCCTTTATTGTTGGTAGTTATACAGCTGTTAGGAACCCTATTGCTTATTTCTTTAGGTCCTCTGAGTACAGGACTTATCTGGCTTATCGCTTTTTCTGTCATTACTACAATATTTTATACATATAAACAAGCATTTATATCTATTCTTATAAATCTGTTTACACTAGTAATTTTAGGGATATTTATTAAGGAAAAATTCTTTGACACGTTAATAACTGATTATACAATAGGTAGATGGATGGTGGTTTCCATTAATTTTCTTATGATTAACCTGCTTATTGTTTCGTCTCTTTCATATTTTATACATGATTTGGAACGCTCGTTAACCCGCGAAAAAGATTTACAGCAGAAGTTAAGAAAGAAAAGTGAACGTTTGATTGATGCTAAGGTTAAAGCAGAAGAATCGGATCAGTTGAAATCTGCATTTTTGGCAAATATAAGTCACGAATTCAGAACCCCGATGAATGCGATTATAGGTTTTACCGAAATAATGCTCTACACCAGCACTGATGAGGAAAAACGAAAAAGGTACCTTGAAAATATTCAAAAAAGCAGCGAACAGCTTTTGCAGATTATTCACAACACCATTGAATATTCAAAGATTGAAATGGGTACCATTAAATTGCATAATGTTAAATTTCAGATTAATGAAATTTTATATACTCTGCTAGAACAATTAAAATATCTTTGTCCACCTGGTATTAGTTATGTTCTGGAAGGAGTGCATCCAACCAGGAAAAATTATATTTATGCAGATAGAGAAAGGTTGATGCAAATTCTTTTAAATCTGATTACCAATGCTTTTAAGTTTACCGATAATGGAAAAGTATCTTTTGGATTGATGGAATCAGCTCATAAGGGTTATTACAAGTTTTTTGTTAAAGATACAGGCATTGGAATTCGCAAAGAAAGACAGAAAGATATTTTCACTCGTTTTCATAAAGAAGATGATTTTAAAAATGGAACAGGTTTGGGACTTTCAATAAGCGCTACTCTGATTGTTCATATGGGAGGTAGAATTTGGCTGGAATCAGAATCTGGTATAGGAACTACCTTTTATTTTATATTACCAATTAATATGATAGAGGAATAATCATTATAAGTTTAAGCGCAAGCTAACGCGGCAATTGAAACTTTAACTCCTTTAATTTTTAGCAATTCATTTATTAGTGATTCTGTTGTTGATCCTGTGGTAATTACATCGTCAACAACCAAGATATGTTTATTTTCTATCATTTCAGGTTTAATCACCTGAAAAATATTTTCTACATTTTGCCATCGCTCATATCTTCCTTTTCTGGTTTGAGTTTTTGTAAAATATATACGTTTAACGGCATTTTTTACAATAGGTTTGTTCATTATTTCTGCTATGCCAATAGCCAACATTTCGCTTTGATTATATCCTCTTAAACGTTCTTTTCGAACGTGCAAGGGCACAGGCATTATTAATTCTATTTCGTTATAGTTGCTTAGCAGCTTTTGTCCGTAATATTGACCAAGAAGTATTCCAATTTCTTTTCTTCCTTTATACTTCAAATGATATAGTATTTGCTGGTATTTACTTCCTTTTTCAAAATAAAGAAAAGCAGATGCTTTCTCAATTTTAGCCCTGCCCCATAACAGTTTTTCTACCGGATTATCTGGTTGTTGCCAGAAATTTGTAAGTGGCAAATCAATCAGGCATTTTGTACACAAATGTTTTTCGTTTCCAACAAGAGGACGATTACAAGCAATACATAATTCCGGAAATAATATTCTCAGGAATGCATAGAAATATTTTTTAATTACTTCCAAATCTGATGTTATAGTAGAATGAGTTTTGCTTTAAAGATATGAATATATTTATTTTATTCTTATTTCATAACTTGTTTTAACTGCTTTTTGTAATGTGGCATACACTCCACAATACCGTTCCAATGATAGGTCTATTGCTTTTTGTAATTTTTCCACAGGCAAATTTTCTCCCTTGAATTCGTAAATCAAATGAATATTGGAATAGTGCTTTGGATGTTCTTCGGTGAGTTCAGATTCTATTCTAACATTAAAATTTTCAATGCTAACTCTCATTTTGGCTAGTATTGAAACTACATCCATACCGGTGCATCCTGCTAAAGCTAACATTAATAAGGGTTTTGGACGGGGACCTTTATTTTTACCGCCAGTCTCTTCATTGGCATCTACTACTATCTTATGGCCATTTATTTCAGCTTCGAAACTCATATCACCAGCCCATTTTGCTACTAAACTATCATTCATAAAGTTTTGTTTTATATTTACCGATTATCTAATTCAAAGCAACAATTTGAAATGATAAAGGTTCAGTTGGTAAAGATTTGAATTTTACTTTTTTAAATGATTTTTAAGTTACTAATTTTTTATGGACAATGGGAGAGTTTGCACCAATTGTATATGGTGAAATGGCTGGTTTTATGAAAGGAATAGCAACAGATCGAGAATTGTGGAAAGTATCGCAAAAGATGAACTATTCCGGTAAGAATGGAGAATATCTGATTGGTTTTGGAGTTGGTTTTACGAATGGACAATCTGTTAGAAAACAATTAAAGCAAAAGTCATCAGCCAAGCTATTTAACGACAATATTAACACTCTTAAAAAGCTTCTGGATAAAAGGGGAATATGGTGGTATGGTCCACTTCTTCAAAAGATTGATGCTTTTATAATAGATATTGATAGTTGGAACTCAAAAAATATTCCTGTGGAAATCTATAATGAGACCCTTAATTGTATTAATCAAAAAAAAACACAAAGGGCTGTTGAAACGATAAGAAGTTATTATGAGAAAAACAATAATCTGAAAACAATACTTGAATTTGAAGCTATAGTTGATTTGCTGATTGATTGCAGAAGAAAAAAAAGAAAAGGACAAATAGGAACTGATGAAAGCCAAAAAATAAAAAAACAGATTGAAATAAACCTGATTGAGTGGTTAAGTTGCAATAAAGAAAATTCTTCACTCAAAAAGGGTGGTTATAATCCTGATTCAGAATTATAACCATTTCATAAAGTAATTGTTAGTATTATTATTTAATATAAACTTCCCTTAAGTATTTTTCAATATCGGTACATTCTCTTTTAAGCAACTTAGAAAGAGTTTTATCGCAGAAATCAAATTCATTCTGCCTTATACCTTCAGAACATCCTGCAAACATATTGACATAAGCTTCTGGAACGCCCGCCTTTAATAGTGTACTTTTATATTCCTCGTTGGAAGGAGAAATATAGGTAATATTTTTTCCTGTTAATTGTGATAAAATGATTGCTATATCATAAAAATTGTAAAGCTTATCAGCAACAAAGTTGTATGTCTTGTTTTCATGTCCTTTTGAAGTAAGTATTTCTACTGCTCCTTCAGCTAAATCGGAACGCAAAGTGAAAGCAACTTTGTTATTACCGGCTGGCAAATAGATTGAGCCTGTTTCAAAAAACAGATTACCTAAAAGAACAGGTAAAAAATCTGTATAAAGTCCATGTTTTAAAATGGTATAAGCTATTCCCGATTCTTTTATAAGTTTTTCAGTATATACATGCGCTTTTGTTAAAAAACTAATTGGAGAATTTTCGAGATCATTTTTTCTTTGGAAGCTGGTATATATTATATTCTTTACCTTGTCTTCAACAGCAGCTTTTACAACATTTTCGTGTTGAATTTCCCTATCGGTCATGGCATTTGTGGAGATAAAATACAATTTATCAATTCCTTTAAATGCGTTCAGCAAAGAGTTGTATTTGCCATAATCGCCCTGTTGAATTGTTATTCCAGCCTTTTTAAAATCCACAGCCTTTGTAGTATCTCTTACCAAAACTGAAATATTTTTTGGGTCTGTTTTTTTCAGAAGCAAATTTACTACTTCTGTCCCTAGTTTTCCGGTAGCACCGGTTACAAGAATTTTTTCCATTTCCATAATTTTAATTTACTATAAAAAATATATTAGTTACTTTTGGTAAGTCAAAGATAAAAAGTTAGTTTACCTTAAACAAGAAGGTACTTGAAAGTGAGGGACTTACTTTGAAGTAACTATTATTAAAAACCAATATATTAGAATGGAAAAAATTTGTAAAAAAAATGAAGAATACGATAGATGCCCTATTCGAAACATTCTTGATCGGTTTGGAGACAAATGGTCGATGCTTGTTATAATTTTATTGGGAAAAGAAGGAACCTTGCGTTTTAATCAATTAAACAATCAGATAGGAGACATTTCGCAAAAAATGCTTACAGTTACTTTGCGTACGCTTGAGGCCGATGGTTTGGTAAGCAGAAAGATATATGCTGAAATTCCTCCGAGGGTTGAATATTCCCTTACCACTATTGGAAAGGAACTGATACCTCATATCGAAAATCTTACCAAATGGGCATTAAAACACATGTCTGAAATTAAAAATTCGAGAGAAAGGTTTCACGAACAAAAAGTTTAAAGTCAAACTATTTTTGTATTATGGTTGTTATTTAATAATTTAACTAAGTCAAAATTTTTTCTTTGATGAAGTTTCCAGGATTAATGTTTAATTGATCAGAATATAGATATTTTATAATTTTAGCTGAATTATTATATAAAAGTATGTCATGATTAAGCAGAATAATGATTTGATTGATCTTAAAGATTTTTTGGTTACAAAAACTGTTTTTAAACATTTGATTCCAAGTGAATTGGAGACTATACCAATAGAAGATGGGCCTTTAATTTATAAAAGGAATGAAATTATTTACGAAGAAGGTGGTCGGATAAACGGATTTTATTGTCTTGTTCGTGGTATAATTAAAATATATAAAACAGGGTTCGATGGGAAAGATCAAATTATTCGTTTTGCCAAACCTGGCGATATTATGGGATTTCGGTCAACCATTACCGGAGAGCTTGCATGTACTACCACAAAAGTTATTGAAGATGCTGCTATTTGCTATATTCCAGGCGAATTAGTCAAATCGTTTGTAAAATCGAACGGTGATTTTGCTATGGATCTTCTTGGGCTTGCTTGTCAGGAGTTAGGTGAATCGAACGATTATCTTACCGATATTGCCCAAAAATCGGTGCGTGAAAGATTGGCTGAAGTAATAATTCATTTGAAATGGACATTTAATCTGGATAACGATAATTTTCTTCAAATATCTCTTACAAGGGAAGAACTTGCTAATATTGTAGGAACTGCAACAGAATCGGTCATCAGACTTTTGTCAGAATTTCGACAAGATAAGCTTATTGAACTTCACGGTCGCAGAATTAAAATTCTTGATGAAGCCAAGCTCATTAAAATAAGTAATATGCATTATTGATAAACAATGTATTATCTTCCTTTCTGATAGAACCTTAATAACATTTATTCAAACTCGAATACCGAAATTCATCATTGAAATTAATATAGGTCTACAATAATTGTAACAGAAATTTTATTTCTGCGTAATAAATATGAATATGTTGAAATAAAAGTTATTATCAAAATAATTATTGATATCTTTGCAGCCTCAAAAAATATTTTGGAAAACAGACTGTTAGTTCTCATTTTCAATTTATTAATTTTTTTAGTATTAATTAGAATAGTTCGGGTCCCTATAAAGTTTCTGGCTCAGGATTTTTGCAGGATCTGTTCACGGAGATTTTTATATGGATAATTTTAATGAAACGGGTCTAAACCCCGAAATCCTAAAAGCTATTGCTGAAATTGGATTTGAAAAACCCACCCCAGTACAGGAAAAAACAATACCCTGGTTACTTGAAACAAATACGGATCTGGTAGCATTAGCACAGACAGGAACAGGTAAAACGGCAGCTTTTGGTTTACCAATATTGCATAAAATAAATGTAAAGGACAATACTCCTCAGGCGCTTGTTCTTTGTCCAACGCGCGAGTTGGCAATGCAAATAACCAAAGATATATCTAACTTCTCAAAATATATCAGTGGTTTTTCTGTGGTACCGGTTTATGGTGGTGCCCCTATTACAGGTCAGATGAAAGATCTGAAAAAAGGAGCTCATATGGTAGTTGGTACACCTGGTAGAATTCTTGACCTGATAAAACGTAAGGTTTTAAGGTTAAACAAAATTGGCTGGCTTGTTCTTGATGAGGCTGATGAGATGCTTAATATGGGTTTCAAGGATGATATTGATACGATTCTAGCTGAAACACCTTCCGAAAGGCAAACATTGCTTTTTTCAGCTACAATGCCTGGTGAAATTGAGCGAATCTCCAAACAATACATGAATAATCCCGGTAAAATCGAAATTGGAAAAAGGAATGCCGGAGCAGAAAATGTTAGTCATGAATATTTTATTGTTCATGCCAAGGATAGATATGAAACTCTTAAAAGGCTTGCTGATGTAAATCCGGATATATATGGAATTGTATTCTGTCGCACTCGCCAGGAAACTAAGGAAGTAGCCGATAAGCTTATGCAGGATGGATATAATGCCGATGCTTTGCACGGCGATCTGTCACAGGCACAACGTGATTATGTGATGAACCGTTTTCGTCTGAAACACTTGCAAATATTGGTTGCTACTGATGTTGCTGCACGTGGACTCGATGTGAATGATTTAACACATGTTATTAACTACGATTTACCCGATGATTTGGAAGTATATGTTCACCGTAGCGGCAGAACAGGCAGGGCAGGGAAGAGTGGTATCTCCTGTTCCATTATACATATGCGTGAGGTAGGCAAAATGCGGGAACTGGAAAGAATTACACGCAAAAATTTTGAACTCAAGAAAGTTCCGGGAGGAAGGGAAATATGCGAAAAGCAACTTTTTAAACTGGTTGATAAGGTTGAGAAAATACAATTCGACGACAACCAAATCGATTCATATCTTCCGGTAATTTTTAAAAAACTTGAATGGTTGAGCAGGGAAGACCTAATCAAACATTTCGTTTCCGTTGAGTTTAACCGTTTTCTCGAATATTATAAAAATGCACCTGATTTAAATGTCAGAGAAAAAGATACACAGGGGAGGGGCAAGGGAGTCCAGAGTAAAGACAGAAGGTTTGACAAAAAACATTTCTCCCGTTTTCATATCAATGTTGGTTCAAAACATGGAATTAAAGCCACTGGCATTATCGGGATTGTAAATGATCACAATCCGAAATTGAAAATTGAGATTGGCAAGATAGAACTAATGAGGAATTTTACATTTTTCGAAGCAGATAAAAAATATGAACAAGAAATTCTTCAATCTTTTAAAAATGCTAATTATGGCGATGTAGCTATAAATGTAAGTGTTTCAAAATCTGAAGGACCAAAATTTTCAACGGAAGGATTTGCAGAAAGACCTAAAAGGTCAGAAAAATATGGCAATAGACCAAGAAAAACGGAAGGATTTGGAGATAAGCCAAAAAAGAAGAAAAATTTTTATAAAGAGAGAAATTAATTCTCTCTTTTTTTTGTTAGGCTTTATTCTTTTACCAGAACACAACGTGTAAGAACAACGCCCATTATCATATCGTATCCATCGCATTGGCCTTTTAGCTGAATGGTATCACCCACGGCAATTTTCGAAATTTCATCTTTCGATTTAGCAACAGTAGCACTATCGAATGAGCAATTTATTCCTTCCATTTCATCCAGTATGGCTATGGTAGCAGTATTTTCGGTAATGTTTACATCAACCACATTTCCGGTTAGCTGAATTACCTGGTTGATATATTTTTCATTCGATAATTTTTCGTTGGTTGAAAACTCACTAAATAATTGTTTGGCCTCCAGTATGTATGCAGGTTTTTCTTTAGCAATATTTCTATGGGGTTTGTATATCATGTAAAGCGCAATTGCACCAGCAGCAATTATACCAGTAATTGCCAGTATTAAGCA
>JAHEEB010000799.1 GCA_024640925.1 Bacteroidota bacterium
TTTTAACTTTTTAAAGTATATATAATAATTGTAACTTTTACAATTAATGTGACGTAATAAGACCTGAAAACACAAAAACAATAAGTTAAAATTAATGTTTTTAGTAAAATTTCTACAATCCAAAATTGGTTTCTATTATTTGAATTAGTAGATGCGTTAATTTTGAAAAATAGTTTTTAAGTCATTGATATTAAATATAATATATAGGCGTTCTTTGATTTTTAGATTTGAATTTTAGTGTGGAATTTTAGTCAGTTGGACAAGAGTATAAAAAAATACTCATCCATCGACACTTTCGAAATCTCAGCCCTTGAAATTCATGTCATTCAAAATTTCAAAGAACAATATGATTTACTTAACAATAACTTAAGGCATCAGCAGTTTGTTTGTATTACAAAAATTATAAAAATGAAAATGAAAATGAAGTTTATTAGTATTAAAGGGTTTTTTGTAGGTATTTTAGTTGTAAGTGCTTTATCAGTTAAAGCTATTGAGATTGATTTTAAACCAATCGAAAACGAAGGAAAAGCAGTAGTTACTATCTCAAAACTCGATGCAGAGGTAGTTTATCTCTCAGTTGAGGATGAAAATGAAGAGGTTGTATTTTTCACCACAAGGGTTAAAAATACTGAAGACTTTAGCAAAGTTTTTAATTTTACCAAATTGGTTGATGGCAAATACTTTCTTATTGCAAAAACAAAAGATGATGTTATCAGAAAATCGTTCACCATTGAAAATTCAGAACTAAAAGTTGAGGAAAAACAGTTTATAAATGAACCATTTTTTAAAATTGAAGATAAGTCGGTCGTGGTTTATTTTAATAAGGTAAAAGCTCATGTATCTATTGAAGGGAAAGATGGCTTATTATTTGAAGATGAAATAAGTAAAGGCATTGCAGCCCGAAAATACAACTTCTCTACCATGAACAAAGGAACTTATTCCATTATCGTTTCTGTCGACGAATATGTTTATAATCAAGACATTAAAATTGAATAATCATAGTTTTTTTTCATAGGGTTAATTAGGTCGTTAGGGTTAATGCCTGAATAGAAACATTCAGGCATTTTCTTTTTTGTAAAAAAGAAAGATACTGTCCAAAAAGTTAGTAAATACTCTAAGACACAAATGCATCACAAAAGATAATGTCTTAAAATTAAGAACTTTGTGAATCTTTGAGGTTTTGACTTTGTGACCGGTATACCTTTTTGGACAGTCTCTTTTCTATACACTTTTCTAAAGCTAATTGAAAACAACTAATATTCCGAATATTCCTCATTTGGAATATAATCTATAATAGCCTCTTCAAGCGTATTTAGTTGAGTGCGCACCCTACCATCCGATTGTATTTCGAACGATTCGCTCAATTCATTCCAACTGAATGGATGCATTTCCAGATAAACATTATCAGGCAATACATGGAAACAATGCCTGCAGCCATATTTGGCCAGAAGAATTTTAAGTTTTTTTCTTTCAAGTTCATCCAACCCATAAAATTCGTTCGTATTGCTTGAACTTTGCAGAATAAGATGGTACTTGTCTTTAGGATAATCCAACCTTGCATCGTGTCTTTCCATAGCATTATCTTTATTAAAACTACACGATAAAATATCCAGCATAAAAGCTGTTAGGAGAAGAACCTAATTAGCTTATAAAGATACAACAAAATGATCCCTGAATCAATGGTTTAATGATTTTGGAGATCAGAAAAACAATAGTTTTGATAAAGGAAACAGCTTATATAAATTTCTTGACGATTGTTAAAATCTATATATTTGTTTTCTTTGCATCAAATATTTATTAATGAAAAACCTTGAAAATATTATTGAGCCTTTATCTGTTGACTGTGTAATTTTTGGATTTGAAGAAGCCAGGCTTAAAGTACTGCTTATTAAACGCTCAATTGAACCTGAATTTGGAACCTGGGCATTACCAGGTGGATTTATTAAATACACCGAAAATATCGAGGAAGCTTCATCTCGTATTTTAAGGGAACGAACCGGAGTTCACAATTTATATATGGAACAACTTGGAGCTTTTGGTGAAATTGATCGGTTCCCAGAACGGCGCGTAATAACAATTGTTTATTATGCTCTTGTAAAACCTGGTCAGTATAATATAAATCCTGGTCCCGATGCCAGCGATGCTTCCTGGTTCGAATTGAATAACCTGCCCCGACTGCCTTTTGATCATAAAAAAATATTACTTGCAGCTTTAGCCAGGTTAAGAAGTACAGTAAAATATAAACCTATCGGGTTTAATTTATTAAACGATAAATTTCCTCTGCTTCAGTTGCAGGAATTATATGAAGCCATTTACGGAATTGAATTTGACAAACCCAACTTCAGACGTAAAATAATGAAGATGAACCTCCTGATACCCTTGGATGAAAAACAAAAGGGAGTACCTCATAGATCGGCAACTCTTTATAAGTTCGATAAAGAACGATATTATAAATTAACCGAGAAAGGTTTTGTTTTTGAGATATAAAGCAATCGATAAATTTCGCTTGTCTGATTATCTGCTCGTGTTAATAGAAAAAAAAACAAAATATCCGGGATGTTATATTTTTGCAAAAAAATATCTATGCGTAACTACATATTTACCTTATCTCTTCTAATAGTAACATCCGTTCTTAAGAGCCAGGAATTACCTGTTGGTTTTATTTCTCTCTTCGAAACAGATTTCTCAACTACAACATTGCATAAAGATTTCCTTCTTTCGCCAGCTGCTATGGTTAAAATAAACAAAGGTATTATGTCAGTTACCGAAAAAGCAGATTCAGTTCCTGTTTTTATGCCTCCAGCCACACTCATTGTTAACAATAATATTTTTGGTGATTTTATTGCAGAAATACGTATTAATACATCTACAATTCAATCAGATAGTGTTAGTGGTGTCTATTTAATTACAGGTTTGCGAGACAGCTTAAATTATTATTTTGTAAGACTGAACGGCTATGGTGCAAGTTTTTGCAGGATGTATAAAGGAAAACAATCGATTATTTCTTTCGATTCAACGTTTATATTATCACAAAATATATGGCTAACATTACGAGTAGAAAGAGATATTCTGTCCCGCA
>JAHEEB010000800.1 GCA_024640925.1 Bacteroidota bacterium
GGAAGCTATTCCAACAATGTCGATATGGTACTGGCTAAATATTATAATAAGGAAGTTTACTGTTACGAAGGAGGTAATCATACTTTTTATGGTTGCACAAATAGTCCAGAACATACCCAATTGGATGGCGAACTCAATTTTAATACTCCTATCTATCCTGATTATATTACCGACAATAGTTTTATAAATGCTATTTGCATTGCTGATGAATCAAGTGATGTAGGGAATGTATACCGAGAAGTTATTGACAGTCTGCAATCAGCTGGTGTGCGACTTGCAAATCACCTTTCATTCTCAGGTGGGTCATCTTGTTATGGTGTTTGGTCGTTCATTCAACCAAGAGATTTAACTCAACCATTAAGTTATCTTTTAGCAAATTATGGCAAATTTCAGGCCTTTGCCGAACGAATAGCCTCCGATAACTGCGGACAGCTGGAAATTGTTCTTGAGCAGGACTCTGTAGGACCTGGCTTATCTATTCTACTCGATGGAATAAATGATTATGTAGAAGGACAAACTTCATATATCCCTAACGAAACCTCAGATTATACAGTTGAAACCTGGTTTAAACCTTTATTTGTTGATGCGGATCAGGTAATTCTCTCGTTTAGTAATGATGGTGCTAATAACAACTACAATATAATAAAGCTCCGCACCGATGGGAAACTGGTTTGGGAAATCGGGAACAACACAACAGTTCTTGCTAAAATGGTTGGTTCAGTTCTGGAAGCAGAAAAATGGTATCATGTAGCTGCTGTAAAAAGCAGTAACCGATACACCTTATACATAAACGGTATTAGTGTTGCAAGCGGCAATTATACTATCTCTTCGTCTTCGAGAAATAACTATACCCTGGGAGCTATCGAAGATGATGGTATTGCCAGTAGTTGGTTTGCTGGAAACATTGAGGAAACAAGAATTTGGAATATTGCACGCACAGTGAATGATATTAGGGAATATATGTGTAAGAAAATTCCTTATTCCTATGCTCAATATTCAAATCTGAAAAGTTATTACCGATTCGATGAACCTGACTATACAAACCAGCGCGTATATGATCGATCGACTCGCACACTTACAGGTACATTAAAGAATGTGACTATAACAACACGCTCGCGATATGCTGTTTCAGGTGCACCACTTGGTGACATTAGTCGCTACAGATATTCAACAAGCTGGACTGGCAACACATTAAGTCTGACACATTCCGGGGGCGATATGGTAGCCGTCACAAATATGGGGCAAGGTTCTCCTGAAGGTGTTCAGCTATACATGATCGATGGAGCTTCGCATTACAATACGTCACCACAATATTACACCAGTATCTCTGATGAACGCACTATGGGCGTTTTTATGGTTAATGGCTCGATTCCAAACTACGATATAACATACGTTTATACTGGAAATCCCGATGCTTTAACAGGTTTGAATGAAGTTGATAACCGTTTACTCAGAAGAGACGGATACGATATTGAAGAATGGGTGCACAGCGGTGCAAGGCTTGATGATGTTGCAAACTCCCTTACTATCTCATGCAAAGAAAACTCCAGAGGTGAGTATACAATAGCTGCCCGTCACTCCGAGAATACTTTGCGCCCTGGTTCAGGCACATGTCTTTTGAATAACCAAACACCAACAGGTGAAATCGATGGGCTAATAAGGTACCTTGATTTGACTGATTATACAGTTGCCTTCTGGGCCAAGGGCTGGGGTGAGGTTTTTAACTTCACAGGAAGAATGGAAGAAAACGAACAACGCTTCACGTGTAATCCTGCCTGGAGCGAAGGAATCAGCTGCCAGATGCGCTATTCAATAAACTGGAGCGAATCACAATACATAGGGGCAAGTTCAAGAGTAGCAGCCCGTGATGAGTGGGTATATTACACCATTACCCGCAATGGTTCCAGGGTAACTATCTATGTCAATGGTATTCAATCGGCAACTGGCGATTTAATTGGGACATACCCGATAAAAGAGATGCACCTCATGCACGATCCGGCATGGCAAAGTGGTAATTATCCAAATAGAAGGGCTAATTTATCAATAGATGAACTGGCTGTTTTTAATACTGCCCTTGACCAGGCTACCATTCGCGACTGGATGTGTAAGAAAATAACCCGGGAACACCCTAACGAATGCGAAAACCTGGTTTTATATTTCAATTTTGATGAAAATACCGGGTCTGTGATTGAAGACAAGCGAGGACCTTCTGATATTGTGCTTTCTACAGACTCACAAGGATTTCAGTGGACTGCATCAGGTGCAGCCATTGGTGATGAAAGCATTCATGACTATATTAGTCCGAACGAAATAACAATGATTCACCCAGACGGTGACTATCTAACTGCTACCCGTACAAGCGGAACTTCATCAGGTGTCCACCTCTATCGAATCGACAATATGCCTCCTGTTCCAAGTACTGCAAATAGTGCTGCTATTCTTTCTATCGATTCTACAAGATATTGGGGCATTTATTCTGTGAATGGTTATAATGGAAGTGCTCAATATACAATTAGCGATTTTTATGCGAATAATTCGCAGGTTGATCTTGCAAATGAAACACAATTGAGATTGATGAGCAGGACAGATAATGCAACCTCTCCATGGAATGCGAATATTTCGGATTTACCAAACACCACAAATCATTCCCTGACTCTCACAACGCAAACCCGCGGTGAATATATCCTCGGAGGCACATCAGAAGATGCTTTTAATGAATACACAGCTCCGAAAACCCCTGTATTTATGGAAAATGATGGAACTATTAATCAGGATACAGTTTGTGGTAACTCAACCAATCTTCTTTATCATTTAGAGCCCGCTGATGGTGTTGAGTCTTATATATGGACAGTACCACAAGGATTAGACGGTTACTCAACCTCGGATAGTATCATTTTAAATGCCTCTTATACAGGATCTACAATTCAAACGGTCACTCTTGCTGTTATTGCAGTTAATTCCTATGGTCAAAGTACTGCAGCAACGTATAATATTGTATTATTACCACCGCCCACACAATCGGATGCAGGACCCGATCAGATCTTAATACCTCCGGTGAATTATACAACTATGGATG
>JAHEEB010000801.1 GCA_024640925.1 Bacteroidota bacterium
ATCCTTCGAGCCAGTTCAACCTCCTCTTCGGGGGTAATTAACTCCTCTTTTCCAATATCATGTAAATATTTTTCAAGGGAGTCACTATTTCGGTTCGTTATTGATTTTGTTATTTTTAATTGCCTCATAATCAAATAAAAGTTTAATAATCCATCATTCTAAACAACCCAGTAGCCATTATTGTTCTAAAATGAACGCAAATATAACGGATCTCACTCGTTGTTAGTGTATAAAAATGTTCAATTTAACATTTTTTAAAACTCAATTCAAGTATTTCTAAAAATTATTTAATCTAATTCCAGATAATTTCTGATTTTTGCTGTTCAAAAATACAGTTTCTGAATACAAAGAATAAAAGATGCAAGAGAAAAGTAGACCAAAAGTTTTTGTTTATTTCTTTTTAATACTGGCCATGGTATTTTGGGGTTTAAGTTTTGTCTGGTATAAACAGGCTTTGGTTTACTTCCGACCTATATCGCTGATATTTTTGAGGTTAATAATTTCTTTCCCACTTCTGTTTTTGTTAGCATTTTTAACAAACAAATTGAAATTAATTAAGTTACGTGATATTCCGATTTTTCTTCTTCTGGCTTTTTTTGAGCCTTTTTTGTATTTCCTGGGAGAAGTGTTTGGAATGAATTACATATCATCAACCGGTGCATCGATTATAGTTGCTACAATTCCCCTCTTTATAAGCATAATTGCTTATTTTGTGTTTTCCGAAAAATTGTCTGTTTTAAGTTACATTGGGATTTTCTTATCATTTATTGGTGTCGTACTTGTTGTTTTATCTGATAAAGAAAGTTCCTTTTCTACCTGGAGAGGAATTTTGTTAATGACATTAGCAGTTGTATCGGCTGTGGGCTATGGTTTGATACTAAAAAAAATAGCTGGCAAGTATCCGCCACTTACAATTGTTTCTATGCAAAATTTTATTGGAGCTATTTATTATTTACCTTTCTTTCTGATATTTGAATGGCCTTTATTATCCAAAATTTCTTTGTCATTTGAGATGGTTGTCCCGCTGTTAAATCTGAGCATTTTTGCCTCTGCTATTGCTTATCTGGGATATGTTAATGGGCTTAAAAACTTAGGAGTCTCAAAATCATCGGTTTTCACAAACTTTATTCCCGTAGTTACCGCCATTGCTGCTCATGTAATATTAGATGAACAAATGTACACCATAAAAATAATTGGTATTGCTCTTGTTGTTATCGGATTAATATTTTCACAGACCAGAAAGAGGAAGGTAGTTACTAAACCAGAAGAATTAATTGTTGATGAGCTATACTAGTGATAAAATAGATGAAATGGATAGGTTGGCCAAATCGAATAGTGCCGCTAACCGTGCATTTTTAGAAAAACTCTTAAAAACAAAACCCAGAAATTTGGATTCGGTTGTACATTCCATACATGACGAGGAATTTGAAGAAATTAACTGCATGGAATGTGCCCGATGCTGTAAGTCGCTTGGTCCTATGATATTTGAAAGTGACATTGAACGAATGTCCTCGGCATTGAAAATGAAATCGGGCGCATTCAGGGATATATATATTCGCATGGATGAAGACGGAGATAATGTTTTTAAAGAAAGTCCTTGTCCTTTTCTGGGGCACGATAATTTATGTTCAATATATTCAAGCAGACCCAAAGCATGCCGCGAATATCCACATACCGACCGGAAGAGATTTTACCAGGTAACAATAAAGACTTATTATAACAGTATGGTTTGCCCTGCTGTATTTTCCATTGTTAATAAGCTCAAAAAGAAGATCAACAAATAATTTTTAGCCCCTTGTTTATATTTTCAATACGTACCGGGCCTTTCATCAAAACAGGTTCACCATCGATGTGCATTTTATACTCCTTCTTTTTCCTGAATACAACTTTTCTAGCCTGAATGGTCTCTACATATCGGCTTTTATCCATTGATCGCGAAAAAAGTCGCAACCCCAAGACAGGTGTGGTATACCATGGGAAAGGTTTAAAAATACATACATCAAATAGCCCATCATTCATTAAAGCTTTCGGGGCAATATAGGCATTATTTCCCCACTGACCGGCATTTGCAACGGTTACCAGGAAAGCCTTTTTTTTGTATTTTTCTTCATTTATCCTGAGTTTGAATTTTTTAGGTTTGTATCGGAAATATTCTTTAAGTATGATCTTAATATATGAAGACAACCCCCTCTTACTATGTTCTGCAAATTTATGTCCGATTCTTGCATCGAACCCAATTCCACATGTACAAAAAAAGTTTTTATTATTAATTTTTCCAACATCAATGTATATTGAATTCCCCTTGTTTATACAATTTATTGCACCTACAAGATTTATGGGAATATTTAACGAACGTGCCAGGCCATTTCCCGATCCACATGGAATTATACCAAATTCAAGACCATATTTGAAAGCAGAAGAGGCTACTTCATTAACAGTGCCATCGCCTCCAGCAGCGACAACGGTTTGAATTCCACCTGCATAACAACTCTGCACCAGGTCTGTAGCATGTCCACGGCATTCGGTGTAATAGAAATCAGGTTCCCATACTTTCTTGTCGATGTGTTTTCTGACAATGTCTTCCAGGTTGCTGTTCTTTCTCCTGCCTGCAATGGGATTTATTATAAATGCTATTTTTTTCAATGCTGTCATTTAAATACAAAAATATTCTTCTTCCTGTACCAATTCATAAAAAAAATCGTTTATTTAACACGATTATTTTTTTGTGTCGTACAAATGACGGATTTTTACATTTCAAGATAGCTTTTAGGATGACAAATACAATCAAAGGGATATTTTTTCTATTCGCATTGTTTTTTAACATGTCAATGTGGGCGCAATCTGGCGGCAACAGTGCTTACGATTTTTTAAACCTTACGAATTCAGCCCGCGTTGCAGCATTAGGAGGTCAACAGATAAGTCTGTTTGATGATGACATGAACATTGTTTTTCATAATCCGTCCTTACTTGCTCCAGCAATGGATAAGAATCTTGTTCTGAACTATGTGAATTATTTTGCCGGTGTAAACTATGGTTATGCAGCTTATGCATGGAAACCCCAAAAACCATACACTC
>JAHEEB010000135.1 GCA_024640925.1 Bacteroidota bacterium
TTGGTTATTCTGTTTCCACTGCCGGAGATGTAAATAAAGACGGTTATGACGATGTTATCGTAGGGGCAGACTATTATTCTTCCGCTACCGGTCGGGCATATATCTACTATGGTGGCAGTGCAATGGACAATGAAGCCGATTTGACTTTAACCGGGGAAGCCATAGACAACTGTTTTGGTAATTCTGTATCAAATGCCGGAGATGTAAATAAGGACGGTTATGATGATGTGATTGTAGGGGCATACTACTATTCTTCAGGTATCGGCCGCGTGTATATCTATTACGGTGGCATCGCTATGGACAATGTAGCTGATATTACCCTCACCGGGAAGTCTTATAATAATTATTTTGGTTATTCTGTTTCCACAGCTGGTGATGTTAACAAAGATGGTTATGCAGATGTCATCGTGGGGGCCTACAGATATTCCGCCTATACCGGCCGCGCATATATTTATTACGGTGGCAGCAAAGTTGACACTTTAGCCGACGTTACCCTCAGCGGGGAAGCTGAGGACAACTATTTTGGTTATTCTGTATCCACAGCCGGCGATGTAAACAACGACGGTTACGACGATATCATAGTGGGTGCATTTTATTATTCTGCCGGTATCGGCCGGGCATATATCTATTTCGGTGGCAGCGTTATGGACAGCATAGCCGACGATACTATTACCGGGGAAAGTGCTGATAACTATTCTGGTTATTCTGTATCCACAGCCGGCGATGTAAACGGCGATGGTTACGATGATATTATAGTCGGGGCTTATAGACATCCTTCGAATGGTAAAACCTATATTTATCAGTTACATATTCCAAAAATCGATCCCGTAATTACCTGGAATAACCCTGCTGATATATTAAATACTACTGCTTTAAGCGATATCCAGTTGAACGCAACTGCCGATGTGGCCGGAACATTTGTGTACACCCCGTCAGCGGGCACAGTACTTCCTGTAGGTAACAGTCAGGAATTAAAGGTTGTTTTTACCCCTTCAGATACAGCTATGTATAACACTGTAAGTAAAACGGTATATATCAATGTTTCATTTGTTCCGGTTATTCCTGTTTCAGACAATACTGAAACATTACTGACAAATACTAATGTATACCCTAATCCATGTGAAGCAAACCTTACCCTTAGCGGTCTTTCGGGATTTTCAAAAGGTAAGTCTGTCGATTTACTAATCGTTAATTCTTCGGGGATATGTGTTATGGAAACTACTTTAAATGCTGTTTCAGATGAGGAGAATTTAAATGTTGAAAATCTGCCTTCCGGTATTTACACGCTGATAATAAGAAGCGGTAATGAATCCTCAACCTTACGGTTTGTAAAAGGAAAGTAATAATTAAAGATAAAATATTAGTGTTATAACGAAAAAACAGAATTAAAGCACTTAAATAATCTGATTTTCGATTTACCCCGGTCTTCGGGCCGGGGTTATTAACAGAATTAATTTCCCGAAGGACTTTAGTCCTGTATGCTAAACAGATAATAATGATTAAATCTGACGAATATGAAAAGAATTTTACCAATAATCCTTACGGCTTTTCTTTTAATGTTAAGCCAAACCTTTCAGGCACAAAGCCTGATACAGAGTTTTATTGAAGAAAATACCACTGGTACATCTGACTTTGGTGTTTCAGTTTCCCAGGCGGGCGATGTAAACAAGGATGGTTATACTGATGTTGTCGTGGGTGCCCCAGGATACTCCACAAATACCGGCCGTGCCTACATTTATTATGGCGGCAGCAACATGGACAATATTGCCGACGTTACCATTACCGCAGATGCAACAGGTATCAGTTTTGGATGTTCTGTTTCAACTGCAGGGGATGTAAACAACGATGGTTACGCCGATGTCATCGTGGGTGCTTCAGCTTATTCTACCGGTACCGGCCGTGCCTATATATTCTACGGTGGCCTTACGATGGACAATGTGGCTGATGTAACCCTTACCGGAGAGGCAACCTATAGCAGTTTTGGTTGTTCAGTTTCTACGGCCGGCGATGTGAACAACGATGGTTATGCCGATATTATCGTGGGGGCTGCAGGATATTCTGTCTTAACTGGTCGTACATATATCTATTATGGGGGCAGTACTATGAACAATGTGGTTGACGTAACCTTAAACGGGGAGTCTACTTTAAACAATTTCGGTTCTTATGTTTCTACGGCAGGCGATGTAAACAAAGATGGATATGCTGATGTAATTGTAGGGGCATTCTGGTATTCTTCAGGGATAGGCCGTTCATATATTTACTATGGAGGTAGTGCTATGAACAATACAGCTGATTTAATCTTTACCGGGGCCACAACCGGCGATAACCTTGGTGTTTCAGTTTCCTCGGCAGGCGATGTAAACAACGATGGTTATGCTGATGTTATCGTAGGCGCCCCAGGATACTCCGAAAATACCGGCCGGGCCTATATTTACTATGGTGGTAGCACGATGGATAATACTGCCGATATAACCTTAACCGGCGAAGCAATGGGCTGCAAATTTGGAGGTTCGGTTTCTACAGCAGGCGATATGAATAAAGATGGTTATGCCGATGTTATCGTGGGCGCTTCCAGTTATTCTTCCAGTACCGGCCGTGCTTATATTTACTTTGGAAATAGCACGATGGATAATACGGCAGATATTACTCTCACTGGCGAGAAGATCGGGGATCAAACGGGTTGTTCAGTTTCTACAGCCGATGTGAACAACGATGGTTATGCCGATGTTATTGTGGGTGCTTCCGGTTATGCTTCCAGCAAAGGTGGTGCATATATCTACAACGGTGGAAGCACTATAGACAATGTAGCCGATATAACACTAACAGGAGAAACAACCGACAATATCTTTGGATGTTCTGTTTCCACAGCAGGAGATGTAAACGCAGACGGTTACGATGATATTATTATTGGAGCATATGGAAATTCTACCTATACCGGCCGTGCCTTTATCTATTATGGTGGCATTGCCATGGATAACCTAGCCGATGTAACCCTTACCGGGGAGGCAACCTATAACTATTTTGGTAATTCAGTTTCCACGGCTAACGATGTAAACGGCGATGGTTACGACGATGTTATCGTGGGGGCATATTGTTATTCTTCCTTCAAAGGCCGTGCATATATCTATTATGGTGGTAGCTCAATGGACAGTACATCTGATATAATCTTAAATGCGACAACAACCGGAGAATATTTTGGATGTTCAGTTTCCGGAGCTGGCGATGTAAATAAAGACGGATATTCCGATGTTATCGTGGGCGCTTATGGGTATTCTTCCAAGACCGGTCGTGCATATATATATTATGGAGGAAACACTATGGACAATGTAGCCGACGTAACCGTATCAGAGAGTGTGTATAGCTATTTTGGATCGTCTGTTTCCACAGCAGGTGATATAAACGGTGATGGTTACGACGATGTCATCGTGGGGGAATATATGGATAATTCCAAAACAGGCTGTGTGTATATTTACTATGGTGGCAACCCGATGAATAAAATAGCAGATGTGGAGTTAATCGGAGAACACTATGGTGACAGGTTTGGAGGTGTTGTTTCAACAGCTGGCGATGTGAACGGCGACGGCTATTCGGATGTTTTCGTGGGGGCAGGTACATATAATACCAATGTTGGTGCTGCCTATATATACTACGGAGGCAGCTCTATGGATAGTGTAGCAGATGTAACCTTCACCGGGGAATCCGCAGGTTGTAATTTTGGAACTGCTCTTTCATCGGCAGGCGATGTGAACAACGATGGTTATGCCGATGTTATAGTGGGCGCTTCAGGATACTCCTCCGGTACCGGCCGAACATATATTTACTATGGCGGCAGCGCCATGGATAAAATTGCCGATGTAACCTTTATTGGAGAAAGTGCCGGAGATAACTTTGGTGCTTCTGTTTCCTCCGCGAGCGATGTGAACGGCGATGGTTATATCGATATTATAGTTGGGGCTCATAAATATCCCTCTAATGGTAAAGCATATATCTACCAGTTTCATGTTCCCGGAATCTACCCGGTAATAACCTGGGCCAAACCGGCCGATATAACAAGCGGTACAGCATTGAGCGCTGTCCAGTTGAACGCAACTGCCGATGTTGCAGGTACTTTTGAGTACACCCCATCAGCGGGTACTGTACTTTCTGCCGGCAACCAGACATTAAAGGTTGTTTTTACCCCGGCAGACGCAGTTAATTATAATACGGTACGTAAAACTGTACATGTAAATGTTAAAGCTATAAACCCCGTAATAACCTGGGCCAACCCTGCCGATATAACATTTAGTACCGCTCTGGGTGCTGACCAATTGAATGCAACAGCCAATGTCGCAGGTACTTTTGTATATACACCGTCAACCGGAACTTACCTTCCCATTGGCTTTAATCAGGAATTAAAAGTTGTATTAACTCCTGACGATACAGTAAATTATAATATTGTAGAGAAAACTGTTTATATCAATATTACAGGTATTGATCCTATAATTACATGGGAGAATCCGGCCGATATAACATTTGGTACCGCTCTCGATGCTGAACAGTTGAATGCGACGGCCGATGTAACCGGTTTCTTTGTTTACACCCCGCCTGCAGGCACAGTACTTTCTGCCGGAAATAACCAGGCTTTAGAAGTTACTTTTACTCCTACAGGTGTAGTTAATTATAATACGGTAAGCAAAACAGTTTATATTAATGTTATAAAAGCCGATGGTATAAGCGATATCTCCCAATCAAAAGTAATTTTGTTCCCAAGCCTGTGCAGCCCCACCCTTACCCTTAGCGGTCTTTCGGGATTTTCAAAAGGTAAGTCTGTCGATTTACTAATAGTTAATTCTTCGGGGATATGTGTTATGGAAACTACTTTAAATGCTGTTTCAGATGAGGAGAATTTAAACGTTGATAAACTGCCTTCCGATATTTATTCACTAATAATAAGAAGCGATAATAAATCCAGAACCTTACGGTTTGTAAAAGGAAAGTAATTTTTATTTAGAAATTACATCGATGTCTGCAATTAAATTTATTATAAAAACCTGATTAAAATTTGGTTTTGCTAAACCCCGGCCCATAAAGCCGGGGTTATTTGGTTGCACATATAACTTTTTAAAAGACTTTTGCCCGGATTTTTACTGCACAATAAAAAATTGTTTGGTAAGAAACCATTAATTTTTGTCTGGCGCTAAAGAGTTGGCGGCGAAAATCTCAACTGCCTATGCATTAAAATCACCTAGGATAATATTGAGAATACGCTTAATCAAAGCTTTAACTTTAGCCGATATTGAAGGAAAAAATCCGGCCGATATATTATCAGAAGCTTATGAAAATCTGGAGAACGCAGTATCGGAATTTGAAATAAGTGAAGAATCCGATGGTTTAATGATTTTTTCCTCGGGGAAAAGTTACAGCAGTGAAAAAATTCTTTGCAAAAATCATATGCTGAAAGCCCATGAACTACTTGGTTCGAACGAAATATATGTTTCTATACCACGAAGAACCTGTTTGTCAGCTATTGCGGGAAACGCCGGTGAAGAAACTTACAGAACATTCATTTGTTTACACGAATTTACATGGCAGGACGATTCATATGGTAACGCCCCGATTATCAATGCATTGTTTGTTGTAACTGAGGGCGAAATTACCGGGATAATACCGCTGGACGAGCAATAAATTCAAAACAGGAACAAATAATTAGCAGGAAATTCATCCATTATCCGATAATTATAACGAAAAAAAATTGAAACTGAAATGAAAAACAGAAAAACAGAAACACAGAAACCGGATTGTTTAAAGCTGTAAAGAATATTGTCGCAGAAGCGTAATTTTTTAATGACCCCGTCTGGTATTCCTTTTTGAAAGTATTTGCATATAGAATATTTTTATACTGGTATAATTACGGACAATCATAATACAGATTTAGAAACTTTCAGAAATACTATAAAAATTAATATTATACAATAAATAAATAACAATTAAAACAATTAATTCTTAAAAATATGAAAAATAAATTTTTACAAATCAGTTTAGGAATCAGTCTGGTTCTGTTCAGTCTTGCATTTTTTATTCGTTCAATCAGCACAGCACAGGCAGCTCCGTCTTCCGAAAGATTTATAAACGAAGGTACTAATACAATCGGTAAGTATACCCTGACATTTTTAAGCTATGATTATGTTGAAAATAATGGAACAGAATCTGCTGCCAGAAGGGTTATAATTATGGATACCGAAACCGGAAAAACCATATATTACGGACTTAATGACGGTGATGATGGCTGGAAAAAAATGGGCGACCAGCTGCCTGAAAATCCGTTTGGCGAATAGTCACGCATCCAACTTATGGATTAGGGTATAGTTGATTACGCCCTGAAAGAAACTAATGTTTCTCCATACATTATGAAGATGAAACATGGATGATAAATAGTATATCACACACAAGGATATTCATGGAAGTTCTCCCGATATGCATCGATTTGCATCGGGAACAACTAAAAAAAAATTATAAACAGATGAAAAAACTGAATATGATTTCTCAAAATGCATTAAAAATAAAATTCATACTGCTATTTTAGCATAAAGTTTTATATTAACAGAAATCATAAAGATGACTTTCTTTTTTCTGTTGGCTTGAAAATTTAAGAACAGTATAATTAATTGAATCTATGAATATTTTAAAGTATAAACTAATCTTATTACTTGTTGTGGCAAAATCATTCGGACTTTATGGCCAATACAATAAATCTATATATACCGACGATACAAAATCCATTGATGAACGGATCGAAGATGCTCTTTCAAAAATGACAACCGAAGAAAAAGTAGCTATTCTTCATGCTCAGTCAAAGTTTAGTTCTGCCGGAGTTCCACGCCTGGGAATACCGGAGTTATGGATGAGTGACGGTCCACATGGAATTCGTGCTGAATCGCTTTGGGATGAGTGGAAACAAGCCGGATGGACAAATGATTCGTGTATTGCCTTCCCGGCTCTCACATGTCTGGCAGCTACATGGAATACTGATATGGCGTTACTGTATGGCAAATCAATAGGTGAAGAAGCCCGTTACCGTAATAAAGATGTTCTGCTCGGGCCAGGTGTGAACATCTACCGTACTCCATTAAACGGCCGCAACTTTGAATATATGGGAGAAGATCCCTTTCTAGCCTCCAAAATGGTCGTTCCATATGTGATTGGGGTACAACAAAACGGGGTGGCAGCCTGTGTTAAACACTTTGCTTTAAACAACCAGGAAACAGAGCGTGGAAGCATAAACGTAAATGTCGACGATCGTGCCCTGTACGAAATATATCTACCAGCCTTTAAGGCTGCCGTGCAGGACGGACATGCCTGGGCAATTATGGGTTCTTACAATAAATACAAAAATCAGCATTGTTGCTATAATTATTACTTGCTGAATGACATATTACGCAAAGAGTGGGAGTTTGATGGAGTTGTTATATCTGACTGGGGCGGAGTGCACAGTACACACGAAGCTATTACACATGGACTTGATCTTGAATTTGGTACTCATACCGATGGATTAACAATGAATACAAAAAATGCATATGACGCTTATTTCATGGCTAATCCATATCTGGAACTGATTAGAAAAGGAGAAATAGGTACAGCAGAACTTGATGAGAAAGTCAGAAACATACTCAGACTAAATTTTCGAACGGCAATGAACAAAAACAAGCCTTATGGATCATTAGGCAGCACAGAACACATAGAAGCCGGCCGAACAATTGCTGAACAAGGAATAGTACTGCTTCAGAACAAAAATAGCATATTACCTATTGATTTAAGTAAAACAAAAAAAATTCTGGTGGTTGGCGAAAATGCAATAAAAATGATGACTGTGGGTGGAGGTAGTTCATCACTCAAAGCAAAATACGAAATCACACCACTAGAAGGGTTGAAAAAAAGGGTAGGC
Source organism: Bacteroidota bacterium (assembly GCA_024640925.1). Taxonomy (GTDB): domain Bacteria; phylum Bacteroidota; class Bacteroidia; order Bacteroidales; family UBA10428; genus UBA10428. The sequence goes on from JAHEEB010000135.1 coordinate 7,922, forward strand.
AATCTGGCTGAAATATATTATACCCGGGGATATATTGGCGATCCGGATGGTGAATACGACGGTGTTATCACAGGGCAGTATTTAACCGATAAACGTACTGAGGCAGAATTGGTAGCAGAAGCTTGTAATATGGCAAAAACCACCGATTATGTTATAATTTTCGGGGGACTGAATAAAAGCAGAAACCAGGATAGTGAAGGCTCGGACAGATTGAGTTTGAGTCTTCCCTATAACCAGGATTTTCTCATAAGCGAGCTGGCAAAAGTGAATAAAAATCTGGTTTTTATAAACATTTCAGGTAATGCCGTTAGTATGCCCTGGACAAATGAAGTACCAGCCATTCTTCAAGGTTGGTATTTAGGTTCGGAAAGCGGAAATGCA
>JAHEEB010000802.1 GCA_024640925.1 Bacteroidota bacterium
GAGGGCAGATTATTGCATTTTATTTTACATTTTCCAGACCGACGAATTATTTATGAATAATAGGTGTCAGAAGGTTAAATATTTTTTTTTTAAGTCAATATTAGGCTATCAGTCCTTTTTCTTTGGCGTAATATGATGGGTGCGTAATATAAAATAAACATATCTCAACCACTATATTTAATGGGCATTTGCGGTATATAGTGGGCTGAAATTGTTTATAACTTTTTGATGAGAGATGTTTGTAAATCAACTTTTTATCGTACTTTAATCATGATAATTATTAATTATTAAATTTTTTAATTATGAATAAAGCAGATTTAGTTGCAGAAATTGCTAAAAAATCCGGCCTTACAAAGGCAAGTGCTGAAAAAGCTCTTAACGCTGTTATCGCTTCTATTACAAAAGCGATGCAAAAAGGTGACCGCGTAGGTCTAGTTGGTTTTGGTTCTTTCACAGTAGCCAAAAGAAGTGCCAGAACTGGTAGAAATCCTCAGACCGGTAAAGAGATTAAAATCCCTGCTAAGAAAGTTGTAAAATTCAAACCAGGAGCAGCTTTAACTCTAGGTAAATAAGAATTTACGCTTTTTAGCACAGAAGCTGTCCACATTTTTGTTGGACAGCTTTTTTTTGTTGTGTATTGGAAGAAAATATTTTCTGCATGTTCAGATTCGAACAGGACTTTGTTCTTGAGGGTCCAAAAAAGTTGATAAATAGCCATGAATACTTTGTGAATCTATGAGGCTCTGAGCCTTGGCGGCCAATTCACACGGATATTACCTTTTTCAGGTTAGCGATGTTGATTTTATTTATGGAACCTGGGCTTATTTCATTTTTTCATAACTATATCCGATTTTTCCCTCACTGGTAATAAAATCTAGTTTTGCCAGATTCTGAGTTAATGATATACAGGTAAAACCTAGTTCGGAAAGCGAAAAAACTGTTCGGAGGTTATTACCTGCAGGGCGCAAAGAACCGCCAGTGCCGGTAACTATATAATCGGTATACTTCCCGTTTTCTTTTGCATGTTCAAAATTATGGTCGTGGCCACAAATGTAAAAATCGACCTCATACTCATCAAAGAGTGGTTTGATAATGTCTTTCATTATCTGTGTATCGCCATGGTAAGGATTGGCTGAAAACACCGGATGATGACCCGTTACAAACAACCAATCTTCGTTATTTCCGGCTAATACTTCTTTTAACCAGATATATTGGGGTAAAGACTCATATTCTGAAGTATTGGAAAGTTTATTAAAATCATTAATCAACCCTTGTGTATCCATAACAATAAACCTTACCGATGTAGTAGAATCGACCATTTTCACAAAGGTATAATACCTGCCAGGCATATTCCATTTGTCGTTTATAGAGGAGTATTCTATCTGAGCTTCCGGGTTACCGTTATAATCATGATTTCCAAGTGCCGGATACCATGGCACCGACAAAGAACTGGTAGTGTATAAGTTCTCGTAGTTTGTTTCCCATAATAAGTCGCCGGCACTTTTTAATTCAGTGTTCTGAAAATTGTCGCCACAGGTTAAAATAAATTTCGGATTAATAAGTCTTGAAATATTTTCCATCTCGTTCTCCACCATTTTCTGGTTATTGCTGCCATTGAACCCCCAGTCACTTAAAATAAAAAAACTCAGTGCATTTGTGTCTTCCTGGGTTAAGGCATCCTGTGCAACAGGAAAAGATTCATCAAGGTCAACATCTTCATATAATGAACACTGTACTAAGGAAAGTGAGATGATAGAATAAACAAAGATTCTTGCTAAATGCTTTTTGATAATGTAAAAAAAATTCATAGGCATATTATTCGTAAATATTCTGTCAGCTAAAATCAGTTTTCCTTCTATCGCTAACAGACTTTGAAAGGTTTGTTTACACGATAGTTGTTGCTTTTAGTATACGGGAAAGCCCAATAATGAATGATGAGGCCCTGATGATAAATCTCACCGCATGAAGATAATATTAATTGTGAGTGTTAATACCCACCCTGGAAAAAATTATCCACGACAGCATGGGATTTAAAAAAAACATGAATCTTTCAGATTAATTCGATCAGATGTTACCTTTATTTATGATGGAGAGACTATGGGTAAAGCCAAATATTTTACAGTGGATATGCTCCACCTCTAAAGGACGGAGTTAGAGAAAAAACCAAATCTGTCAATGCAAAACAGAGCATCTATTGGACAGCAATTATTAGTTTCGGATAAACCGTCATAAAACATTCAGGGAGTTGCCATTTAACATTTGTGATGATTTTTGAATCATTTCGTTGCTTTTCTTAAATCATTTAAAATACATTTGATATTATCAACTTGTTTAAACATTGCATTATGTATTTTAAGGTGTTACTCAGAATAAATTTACTTACTCTTTCCATCATTTTTGGAGGATCCGTCAAGGCGGTTACCGAAATTGACAGCTTGAAAAATGAATTGATGAAATGCACTTGTTTGAATGACAGTGCAAAAATAATATATGAATTGACGTGGAGACAGGAATATACAAACCGGAATGATGCAATAAAATATGGTCTGTTGGCCTACAAACTATCGAATAAAATACAAGATACTGCTATTCTCGCCAATATTTACGATGCAGCTCAAATTGCTTTTTATTATACGGGAGACATTCAAAAAACAAAAGAACTAAACGAAACCATTATAAAAATAGGGTTGCGTCACGACTTGTATTTAAGGCTTGCATGGAGTTATTACAACTTAGCCTATATTTCCATATCGGAAGGAGATATGATAAAAGCTAAGACACTTGTTCCAAAGAGTTATATGTATTTCAAAAAGCTAAATCAGCAAAGACAGGCGTTTGATAGTTATTATTTGCTTATTAATGCAAATCAAACTCAATATATCGATACGCTGGTTCAATTAATTGAAAGGTATGTGCCCGACGAAAGAGACAAAATAACCCAATGTTTCTATTTGATGGAAATATCAAGGTTATATAATTTACAGGGAAACCGAAACAAGGAAATGTATTATGTTTTAATGGCAATGGAACTTGCTGACAAAACAAAAAATACTAAAGGTACAATCAAAGC
>JAHEEB010000803.1 GCA_024640925.1 Bacteroidota bacterium
ATAATTTTTGCACTTACCGTATTTACAGAATGAGCAAGGGCTCCTTTCATAGAATAAAAGCCACCATAATTTCTGTCAGCATTTTGTGGGGTCCAATTATCATAACTTTCATATACAACGCTGTCGTTTTCAAAAAAGTCGCAGGGTGAAATACCTTCTTCAAGAGCAGCAGCATAAACAATAGGTTTAAAAGTCGATCCTACTTGTCGTTTTGATTTTACATGATCATATTTGAAGTATTTGTAATTCGATCCTCCTACCCAAGCCAATACATCACCATTTTGACCATTCATTACCAACATACCTGTTTGTAGTATTTTAAAATGATATAAAACTGAATCGAGAGGAGATATATTTGTATCCTTATCAGAATTCCAGCTGAATACTGTTGTTTCGCGGTTTTTTTTCATTTCTTCAATAGCTTCATTCTTCGAGAACCCATTGTCGATAAGAGATTGATAACGGGCAGATTGTTTGATCTGGCTAAAGGCAATCATCGGGTCCTTTTTCCAGGGTTCTTTTCCTTTCCAATGTTTATCAAATGCCTTCTGAAGCTGCGAAAGGTGCTCTTTTATTGCCTCCTCGGCATAAATTTGCATCTGGTAGTTAACGGTGGTATAAATTTTTAACCCATCGGCATAAAGGTTATAGGATGATCCATCTGCCTTCTTTTTGTCAGCAAGAATTTCTGTTGCTTCCTGGCGTAACTGTTCCCTGAAATATGGAGCAGGACCTTCGTTGTGGGTTAACCTTCTGTATTTAAGTTGAATTGGTAAATCTTTTAATGAATCAGCCTTTTCTTTTTTCAAATACCCATATTTTACCATTTGGCTAAGAACCAGGTTTCTTCTTTTTTTTGCAGCCTCTTTATTCGTCCTGGGATTATAGCTATTGCTGGCTTTTAGTAAACCAATGAGTAAGGACGATTCTTCAATTTTTAGGTCAGCTGGTTTTTTATTAAAGAAAATAATAGCAGCTGTTTCGATCCCATACGTATTTTCTCCAAAAGAAACAGTATTCAGGTAAAGTTCAAGGATTTCTTTTTTTGTATAGATTTTTTCTAAACTTTTAGCAATGAAAATCTCCTTAATTTTAGCAACAGGCATTGTTAAAAAACTGTATCTCTTTCTGGGGAATAGGTTTTTAGCTAATTGTTGACTGATCGTACTTCCACCCCCGGATTTTTTATTTAAAAACAAAATCGACTTAAAAAAAACTCGCATAGAACTACGAAAATCTACTCCTTTATGCTTATAGAACCTGGCATCTTCGGTAGCTATCAAAGCGTTAATGAGATCTTTAGGTATATTATCGATAGTAGTTTTTGTCCTGTTTTCGTAATATAACCGTCCTAAAAGCTGATTATCGACTGTAATTATTTCAGTAGCCGTATTATTCTTTAACTGTTTTATTTCCGCAGCATTCGGAAGTTTCCCAAAAATACCAATCCGAACCATCAACACCAACAAGAAAACCGTGCCTATAATTGACAGTATACAATACAGAAAAAACTTTGCCGCATACTTTTTAACTTTTGGGTCCATTTGAAATTTTTTATTCATCGGATCTTGATTTATTAAGTCTTGTCGTTTTCAGATTATTGAACTAAAATTACGTTTTTGCCTTTACTATGTCCTTCTTCAGCATATTGATGGGCTAAAATTATTTCATCTAATCTGAAGGTTTTATCAATTTCAATTATTAATTTTTTTTCCTGGAGCCATTTTGCTAATAACTGCATATCGGAGGAACTGTGTTTTCTTAAAAGGGTTTTAACCTTTTTTCCTCCTGTGAATGGTTGTAACAATTTATGAATTAATACTTTTAATCGCGGAAGAGTAGTTATATAAATCCCACCAGGCTTTAATACACTTAAAGTTTTTAAATAAGAGTAATTACCTATAACATCGAAAAAAATGTCTACTTCATCTTTTCCCAGGTATTTTAATGGATTTACGCTGGTATAGTTTATAAACTCATCGGCTCCAAGACTTTTTATAAAGTCCTGTTTACTTTCACTTGCGATTGCAATTACCTTAGCATTAAATATTTTTGCAATTTGCAAAGCAATATGCCCAACTCCACCCGAAGCCCCATTAATCACAACTGTTTTTTCAGTTGTAATTTTACCTTTATCCCGCAATGCCTGCAAGGCCGTCAATCCCGCCAGTGAAGCAGCAGCTACCTGTTCAATGGATATATTGTTGGGTTTTAAGGCAAAACAATGTTCATGCCCGATGCAAAATTCGGCCAAGCCACCTCCATATTTGTTATCGAGATCCCCGAATACGATGTCACCTTTTTTAAAGGTTTTGCAGTTTTCTCCTGTATCAATAACTTCGCCGCAAACATCGTATCCAAGCACAATAGGGAAGGGGGAGCCATATATAAAGCGGTGATGTCCATATCTGTGTTTCCAGTCCACAGGATTAATGCCCGATGCAAATACTTTTACTACAATTTGGTCGGTTTTTGGCACAGGTACGTCAATATTTTCTATTTCAAATACCTTTGGAAGTCCCCATTTGTGAATAGTTGCTGCTTTCATTATTGAAAATAATAGAGCCTCAAATATAGTTGAATTTATCTGGTAACCCTATTGATATTTATGAACGATGGACTTTAATTATTTCACTAAATCTGGTATTCAAAAGCTTATAAATTCTTTTATAAACGAACTAATTCTTTTATTTTTGAAGTCATAAATTACCATCCTTAATTATTAATCTAATACAATGAAACTTCTTATACATTTACTGGTTGCACTTCTCTTTGTTCTGGTTTTACTTATTGTTGCAGGACTGTTTATGCCCAAAAGTATTCAAATAGTCTCTTCAAGAGAAATTTCGGCTTCTCCTGCTATTGTATTTGATCAAATCAATCGTTTTGATAATTGGGACGGATGGTCTCCGTGGCAAAAGAATGATCCCCAAATGATTACTGAAAAAGTAATTCCTTCTTCCGGAAAGGGAGCCAAACTAAACTGGAAGAGCAAAACTTTTGGACAATGTATTGTAACTATTACACATAGTGTAAGTCCGGAAAGCATAGCTGTTAATTTCGATTTCG
>JAHEEB010000804.1 GCA_024640925.1 Bacteroidota bacterium
TATTACCCATAAATAACGGATAGTCAACATCTGAAGCCTGATCAAATTTTACCACATAAGCTTCCTTGTTATCTATTTTTGTAATGCCAGCAAGTTCATATTTATAATATTTAAAAGATTCAGGATCGAGCAAATCTCCAGGGTTTTTAACTACATCAAGAAGAAGGCTTGTTCTGGGTCCACCCTGCAGCTTTATAACAAGTGTGTCCATTTTCTTTAAATTATGACTCTTGCGACCTTTATAAACCTTCATTCGATCGCTATCAAAACTTACTTTATAAGGCGCTTTATAAATATCCAGAACAGCTTCTGATACAGCAACATACTTTTTGTCCTGTCTGATTGTTTCTCTGTAAAAAGCTGTTTGCATCTCAGGAACAGCACTATAGTTTTCATTAATCTTTCCCAATGCTGTATATATAAGCTTTTCAGGATCTATAGTTCGTATTATTACTTCATCCAGCGGTAAACTAACCGGAGTTAACTTAATAATATTACTTTTATTTACAAGTTGAGCAATATCCATTTCTGCATTTTGATATCCTAAATGCGAAAAAGATATCTTACTATTACTTCTATCCTTCGGTACTTTAAGAATAAATTCACCATCAATATTCGTAACGGTAGCTATGCTTGTTCCGCTTACAAAAACGGTAGCAAATACTATTGGTGCCTCATTGATATTATCTATCAGTTTCCCGGTAATTTCTTGATAGTTAAGAGAATCTTTTTTAATTCTCGATGGTTTGTCTTTTACACCTGCCGCAAACAGGCAAGTTACTGAAAGCATAATTATGCATGTAAATATTAACCTTTTCATATTACCTGATTTTATTTGTTTTAAACTTTCTTGTTCTCAGTAATATGACAAAAGAACTAATCCGAACACGTATTCATTATTCGATATAGTAACAAATCAGCAATAATTTCAGAAGGAAATTGATGCGGTATTCAGTTGTTTTCCAATTCTTTTAATTTCTCATTCAGAAAAATCCTTGTCTCCACTTCTTTTCCATTTGTAAATTTAATCCGGTAAGGAACACCAGAAACAGAAGATTCTGACGCTATTTTATCAATAAAAACTCTTGCCGTTTTCACTGCAGACCCGGCCTTTTCCCTCTTCATTCTCAAATGGTTTGCAGCAACCTCAGCATCGTAATAGGTTCCGTTTCTGCAAAACTGTGCACTGTTTAAATTTTCAATGGATTTAATCAAATATTCTATTTTTTCATCTTCAGTATAATTCTTTTTGGCCTTAGTTGTAGACTGTCCTTGCAGACTCAATGAAAAAAAAAGGACAAAGCTTATGGTAAAAATAATTACGACTGGTCTCAATGCTCGGATCTTCATATAAAGAACTATTAACATTTTTTTATTGCCGCCAATTTAGACAAATTCCTCAATTAATTTCCCATTTGAATGTCAATTTTAATGCTAATAAAATTGGATTAATCTACTAATCATCATTGAAATCAAGAAATATTCTTTTTCCCAACATAATTTCTTGCAATGTAAAAAAGCCGGGGTTCCCAGCTTTTTTAAAAATGACAAAAAAAACACTTTATTCCTTTTCCTTTTTCATCTCAATTATTTTCTCTATTAAATCAGGAACCTTGTCAAAGATAGCCTGGAGACCTTTTTTATCGCTGGTTGGGAGAAAAGAAATTTCTTGACCCTTTGTTACAAGAAAACCAACAGGGGCCATTCCCATGCCAGCTCCTGCACCTCCACCATCTCCATGACATGTAGATTTATCAGCGACCCCTTTTCCCCCACCCGAGGCAAATCCGAGCCCCACCTTAATTACTGGTTTACATGTAAACTCACCTAGTGTAAACTCTTCGCCAACAATAGTTTCTGTCTTCACAATGTCCTTTACATGCTGTGATACCTTATCAAGCAGTTGATCAAAATTTGTTTCCATGATTTCTAAGTTTTTAGTTAAACATTTTGTATTTGATGGTTGTATATGTTATTTTATAAATTCTGGTATTGACACAAATATCCAACACATTACGATTTTGAAAATTTATATCAATATTAGTGTTACCCTGACTTATTGCATGAGCTATTGGTATGAGTTGCGCATTTAAAGGATAATCACCCGTATCAATATCTGCATTAAGCTTCTTTATCTTAAAACATTTTATAATTTTTTTAATAAAAGAAAATGTTATTTTTTGTTTCTTTCTTCTTTTCGTTTTTTGAATGTTTTTCCTGGGTTCTTCTACATCACGAACAGAATTTCTCCTTTTACCCGGAAAAATCCGAAACGAAAAAAATAGTATTTTTAATTTTATACTATAATTATAATCCCTGGTAAATAATAAGTCTACTCTAAAATATCCGGGTAAAGAAATATAATATTCGTTCTTCTGTGTATTTATAACAATTTGAATTGGAATTATGAATAAGCCTGTTATAAACAATACAATTAAAGAAATAATTATTAGAACTACCATTGTTTTAGATTTTAATGAAACAAAGGTATTTCCTAAAAAACTAAAAAAATATCAATAAAAGGTATTCAACACCAATAACTCGGTAAATTGAATATTTAGCCCGGTATTAAAAGAAATTAAACACGGAGTGCATGTCGGTGAATTCTATCAAAGCATAATGTCCGCTTCGGGCAGGTCCGGGGTTAATAACAGCACATTCGCCGATATAATCGACACCTTTACCCTCATGAATATGACCAGTTAAACATAATACCGGTTGATTATCTTCAATAAACTTACGAACAGAATGACTACCAACATGCAAGCCAGACCATACGCTATCATTCTTTGTGTTATATGGCGGTTGATGAGAAACCAGAATTAAAGGCTTTGTTTTATCAATTTTCTTAGAAATCGTATTTAATTTTAGTGATAACTCTTCTTCGGAAAACTCATTTGGAGTTCTGCCAGGGCAGGGTAAAGAACCTCCTATACCAACAAACTGAATTGACTCTATTTCAATAATTATTGAATCAATTGAAAGATTATTCTCAAGTAGAAAAATATCACAGTCGGGGTAATCACAGTTTCCGGTTACAGCCAAAATACGGCTATACTTTTGACT
>JAHEEB010000805.1 GCA_024640925.1 Bacteroidota bacterium
GACAAAAATGGCAAGGAACTGAAAAAGATGATTGATGATTTTACGAATTATCTATTAAATAATGTTATTAATAAAAAAGATGAAGAACTTAGAAAATCTGTGGCTGCCAATTTAAGTACTGAACCCGATAAACGATTAGAAGTAAAAGGTGAAAAAAATATGGATTGGGAAACTCAGCATTTTGAGCACCTTCCTTTATCTGGTGTACTTTCTATAATGTCTGGATTACAGATTAATGTTCGAAATACTGAAGCGGAAGTGCTTAAATACCTTTATACCGGGATATCTAAGGCCGACTTTAAATTCAGTGAAATTGATGCCACTGTTATTCCAAACTCGAATTACATTATCAGGGGGACTAGTTATACTGCTCAAATATTTTTAGCAGCAAGCGACCCTACAGCTAAACCTAGAATTTATATTACAGAAAGTAGAACACCATATGATTCAGTAAAGTTGGAAGATGGTACCTATAACTATATGAGGAAAGAAGGACTTACCTATTCAACTCTTTCTGCTGATACAACTACGGGAAAAGCAACTTATAATGTTCCAGGAGGTTCAATGGGACCAAGATACTGGGGAGGCATTATTGAAATGGATGCTCCAGATGGTTCAAAAATTAGTAAACCATTTAAGAGAAATTATTTGGTAGCTGAAGGTTCTGTGTCTGTTGCTCCAACTAAAATGAATGTATTTTATCTGGGTGTAGACAATCCTATTGAAGTATCAGTAGCTGGCGTTCAGCCAGAACTTGTTAGTATTGATATAACAAATGCCCAGAGTTTTAAAAAGGGAGCTTCAAACTATATTGTAAAACCAAAAAGAGCAGGAAATTCTTTAGTAAGTGTATATGCTATGATTGATGGAAAAAGAAAGTTTATGGCTCAAAAAGAATTTCGTGTGAAAATTGTTCCAAATCCAGTTCCAAAAGTTAACAACATTACTGGTGGAGGTATTGTTAAAAATGTGCTTCTTGCCCAGGTTGGGGTTGCAGCTGTAATGGAAAATTTTGATTTTGATCTGGAATTTAGAGTAACCGAATTTACTGTATCTACCACGGTTCAAGGCTTTATTAAAGAAGAATCAGCAAAAAATTATAAGTTTACTCCAGCTCAAAAGAACCTGTTACAAGGTTTAAATAAAGGCCAGAGGGTTTATATCCAGGACATTAAGGCTGTTGGCCCTGATGGAACTATTCGTAATCTGCCCTCCATAGCTTTATTGGTGAATTAATTTTATAAATATTATATCATGAAAAAGATTGGTGTATTATTTGGTTTAGTTTTATTGACATCCTGGGGTGTTAAAGCACAGGATCAATTGACAGAAGTATACTCACGAGAACACATACCAAACAAAACCCCTGTTCCATATGAGTATATACGCGAAGCAGATGTAATGTGGTCAAAAGTCGTTTACCGGATGATAGACCTAAGGCAGAAACAAAATTTACCATTATATTATCCCACAAAACCTATTGGTGATAGGATGAGTCTTGTAGATTTACTTCTCTATGGGATTGATAATGAGGGTGTTCGTGCATTTTCAACTAACGATCCATTAAATGAATTTACTGCCCAAATGACTCTTGATGATATTGATAAAGCATTTGATGCAGGACTCGATACTATTATTACAACAGATCCGATATCTGGTGAACTCGTTCCTCAAATTATTGAAAGGGAAAGAAAGACGGATGAAGTCAAAAAAATTCTTGTTAAAGAAAAATGGTTTTTTGACAAAAACGCTTCAGTTATGAAAGTTCGTATTGTTGGAATTTGTCCGATTCGTGCATATTTTAGACTTGATGACAGGGGAATGCCAACTGAAGACTTCCAACAAAAACAAACAATGTGGATTTACTTTCCTGAAGTACGTCCATTGTTGTCGAATCATGAAGTTTTCAACAGGTTTAATGATTCACAACGCACCTCTTTCGACGATTTCTTTATGCAAAGAAGATTTGCAAGTCATATTTTCGCAATGTCAAATGTTTATGATAACCGCTGGATAAACTCATATACAGTGGGTGTAGATGCAATGATTGAAGCTGACAAACTGAAAGATTGGATGTTTGAAATTGAACATGATTTATGGGAATATTAATAGATATAAAATTATATTAACAATAAAAAAGGCTTCTGAATTTTCGGAAGCCTTTTTATTGTTTATTCGAATTATTAGGAAAATTGGTTAAACCCATATTACGTACTAGAGAATACGTAAACGATTAAAAAATTGTAATACAACATTTTTTAAAATTGCTGTATTACAATTTCTTTATTGGGGCAGGATGTAAGCAATTGAAATTTTAAATATTCTATGTCTTAATTCTATCTATCTAACTAAACATGCAAAATAGATAATTAGCTGATTAGTTTAGTTAGCAATGTTTAGGTTCATTTTATAATGTATTGGAATCCGGGTTAAAGAAATCCTTCCCCCATTTGTAGTTTAATATCATTTACAAATTGCTTTATACGTTGTTCTTCCTGTTTCTGGCAAATAAGAAGGACATCATTAGAATCAACAACAATATAATCTTTCAGCCCCTGAACTACTGCCAGTTTATTTTCTGGCAAATTAATCAGGCATTCAGAAGTTTCATATAAATAGGTTGCGCCACCCTTAGAAAAATTATTTTTTACATCTTTTTCCGATATATCAAACAGAGACCCCCAGGTTCCTAAATCTGACCATCCAATATCAGCACATAAAACATGCACATTTAATGCGTTTTCCATTATTCCATAATCGATGGAAATGTTTTTACACTTAGAATAGGTTGCAGCAATAAAACTTGTCTCATCTGGTGTATTATAAACCTTTATACCTTCTTTAAATAAATTATCTACATCTGGCAAGTAATCTCCAAATGCTTTAATAATAGACTCTAATGACCAGAAAAACATACCTGAATTCCAGAAAAAATCACCACTTTCCAAAAATTTTTGTGCTAAATCAAGATTAGGCTTTTCGGTAAATGTCTTAACCTTTCTAAAACTCTTATTAAGATCAATTTTATCCTTATCGTTGGCTATTTGAATATATCCATATCCT
>JAHEEB010000136.1 GCA_024640925.1 Bacteroidota bacterium
TAATTAGGGTTAAAACAAGACTGATGATAACCATAGTTGTTATAGGTATAAAAATTCTCGAATGTTCTTTTTCTATTCTGATATCACCAGGAAGTTTTCCAAACCAGGAAAGGAGAGAAGGTTTATTGGCAGATAGTATGAATAAAACCCCCAATATAATAATGATGATACCTATTAAAATTAATACCCTTCCAATTTGCGAATTCATGCTATTTCATTTAATTCGCACTAAAAATACAAAAATGCCCCATAATTTCAGGAACATAATCTTCGATTTGGATGGAACGCTTACAAATCCTTCAGAGGGAATACTTAATTCCTTGCGTTTTGCGCTTAAAAAGTCGGGATATAAAGTTATTCCTGATAAATTACCTCATGAATTTATTGGTCCTCCTTTGCAACGTAGTTTTTCCGAAGTATATGGAATGAATAAAAAACAAACCGACTTGGCGGTTATGTATTTCAGGGAATATTACGGTGAAAGCGGATTATTTGAAAATATTCCTTTCGGGGGCATTGGTGAATTGCTGGAGACTTTGAATAGTAGTGGATTTACTTTATTTGTAGCAACTTCAAAGCTAGAAAAATTTGCCTGGCAGATAATACGCCATTTTGAATTTGATATATACATTAAAGACATTGCAGGGGCCGATTACAACGGGAATCATTCTAAAAGTGTACTAATAGAAAGTATAATAGAAAAATACCGTTTGAATAAGTCTGAGACGGTTATGATTGGTGATACCGGTTACGACATAACAGGGGCGAGGGAAGCAGGTATAGATTGCATTGGAGTTACTTATGGATTTGGTAAAAAGACAGATCTGCTTGTTCAAAATCCTTTACAAATAGCAGATTCGCCCGAGGAATTATTGGAGATTTTAGTGTAACTTGTTTCGATTTAAAAGAAAATACTAAAAACTGTTTGAACCAATTGTCATTTTATATATTTAATAATCATAATTGTCCGCTTAAAAATAAAAATGCAACCTCTACAAGGTTGTGAAAACTTAAAACAATCTGCCTACTACAATAAAGTATCCTCTACGAGGATAATTTGACAACTTCGTAGAAGTTGCATTTTTGTAGGAATGAATAATGACCTAGGAACAACCTCGTAGAGGTTGCAATTATTGTGAGATGTGGGTCAAACTTAATATTTTTATCGGACAACATTATTTAATAATTATGAAAATCAGATTATTTAGTTTACACCTTTGCTTTTTACTTATGGCACATATTGTTTACTCAAATGATATTCAGTTTACTGAAAAATTATTGACAAAATGTATCCAGGATTGTGCTAACAGCGAGATGTCAGACCTTATTGGCTGGTCGAATGACGGTAAGATAGCCTTTGTAGATTTCTATTCGGATGCAGTTCCTACAGGTTATTCCGATATTTATTTTGTTATAGAAGATTTGGAAACAAATAGTTATATTTTCAAAGAGTTTTGTGGTCGTGTGGAAAATGGTCCGGTAATCGATTCAACCCAGTTTGGCAGGATTACAAAAATACTTTCTAAAAACAAAATCTTTTATGCACCAACAAACCCACAGCAATTTCCAATTTTTTATAATGCTGATACTATATCAATCGAAACTCAGGAGGAAACAACGAGTACTACTACATACAATGTTGAAATGGGACCATTTGACACTATCTCTGTCAGTGATTTTGAAATAATAATCAGATTAAGGAAAATTAATTCTGGTCTTATTAAAAAAATACAATTGAATTTAACGGGTTCTCACTATTTTGGCGAATGGAATCAAACCATCTTTTATTATCAAAGTCCTTATAATGATTGGATTGCTATCCCTTATTACTATTCCGATCCATATTCTGCTGCAGACATAGATATAACCGGAATATTCAGAGGGGAGAACGGAATGGTTGGATGTAATTTAGACGCTGGATTTATCAAAGAAACAGATAAAGAATAGATTTTGACTATAATTAACCCCAAGCCCTTACCCCAATATCAATCGATGGTTCAACTAGTTTGTGAGTTAATTAAATAAAAAAAGCTTCTCTTTATTTTTTCAAAAGAGAAGCAGTTCATGGCTATTTATAAATTTTCTATTTCAAATTCACGAGGCCCTTTTTAGTGCCAATCCAGGCACTACCATCGTCTTTATCAAACGCAATGGCTGTAACATACAAATCTGGCAAAGTTGCAGTATTGGTAGTCCAAGTGTTTTCGTTAAATATGGTTAACCCTTTTTCTGTGCCGACCCATATTTTCCCGTCTGCAGCTTCGGCAATCGCGTGTATACATTTATCAGGTAATTCATCTTTGAAACAAGTATTATTGGCTTTCGAATCATGTCCTGTATGGTATTGCAATCCATTGGTACCACCCATCCATTGACGTCCCTGGCTATCGACAAATACAATGTACATTGTATCGGATATTGATGTGCCATTGTATGGTGGACCCAACGCTGATGCACCCGTAAAAG
Organism: Bacteroidota bacterium; assembly: GCA_024640925.1. Taxonomy (GTDB): domain Bacteria; phylum Bacteroidota; class Bacteroidia; order Bacteroidales; family UBA10428; genus UBA10428. The sequence goes on from JAHEEB010000136.1 coordinate 2,467, forward strand.
CATCTATCGATTCATCATAACCATAAGCCCGGTATAATGATTGGCCGTTTGTTGCAAAATAATAATCACCATCCCAAACGCTAATTGAGTTTACTTTCGACTCTTCAATCAATAGAGATAGTTCATCACCCAGTTCGTTTGTCAGGAAGTATTCTTTCTTATAAACTCCGGATTTGTTCAGTGTAATTCCATAATCAGTACCAAACCAACATTTTGATTTTTTATCAATAAAGGTTGAATTTACCTGGTCATCGCTTAAATAGGTTTCAGAAACAGGAGTGGTTGTTAAATCATCAGTACCTATAAGGGCTTGTATTAAACCATTTGTAGTTCCTATCCAAAGTGAATTGGATGAGTCGACATATGTGAGCGATAAAATTTTTCCTGAAATAGAAGAATTTTCATGTTTATATCCACCCGAAACACTTTTGTATAAACCGTCATTAGTACCTACCCAGAGAGTATTCGATTTATCAATTACCAGAGATGAAATTACCTTATCATTCAAATCTGCAACAACTTCATTTTTTGAACTGGGTTTATCATCATTACAACTTACTATAAATACTATAATTAATAGTAAGGCAAAAATTTTACTCTTCATATATTTATATATTAAAAAAGCAAGAAGATACAGATCTGCCCGGGTCTTCTTGTTCGTATGTTTAATCTTTTATCTTACCTGTAGTTTTAAGGTTTTTAATTCGGTCTTATCAGCATATTGTGCCTTTAATACACACAGATATAAGCCGCTCTTAAGCTTTTCTGCATTAAATATTTGCGTATAACTTCCTTCAGATGCTTGACCTTTCTCGATTTGTTCAATAATTTTCCCGTCCAGTGAAGCAATAACTAAAGAAATGGTTGCATTTGATTTCAGTACATAAGATATTGTACATTCAGAAGTCATTGGGTTCGGATAGGCTGATAAGGAAAGCTGAGAATCTGAAATAATATCAGATATTCCTATCACAACAGTGCCTTCCGAAAGTTCAATTTCAAGTACTTTATCGGCGCTAATATCAACCTTGCCAGTAGATGTTTTATACCCTTTTTTACTTACAGAATAAACTAATCCGGTAACAGTTTTTAAATCGCCAATTATTACTTTACCATCGCTGTCAGTCAGATAATTTGAACCATTTATTATAATTTTTGCATTTTCTAATGGGCCATTTTTGTCTGTTACTGTTATTGTAAGGTTAAATGCTGATTCGCTATTATAAGCAACCAGGCTTTTTGGAAAAGTAACCAATTCAATACCGGTACCATTCGTAAATAAGTTACGCGAGTATTGTTTACTGGCAGAATTGTTCCAATGTTCGTGTATTCCCAACGATGCAGGCATTAAAGTACCATCACCTTCAGGATCATATCCGGCAAATGCAAACCATTTATTACTTTGATTTTTAATACTATCGGGCCAGTTTGCTTTTGTAGCTCCCTGGTGTAAGTAGTCATCAACTGCCGGGAAGTAAGGACGATCGTTAAAATAAGTATTTGTATTGGCTTCAGCTCTAAGGAAATCTAAACAAACTGATTCAAGAGCTATTTCATCCTGAGATACAAATAATGAACTTGGAAAATCATTATTAAATGGTACCATTTCCCATTTTACGGGCATATCGGTAGCTTCAATACCACCCCAGAGACCATCTACAACAAATAAAACAGTGTTTCCGCCAAGTTTTTCGTGACCCATAAGATCAGTTAATACCCGGTACATATGGTAATCGCCCCGGGCATTTGTCAGATTGTCGTTGTCGGAATTCGGATTAATGGAACCAACATGCAAACGTTCAGCGCTGTACGAATTGCCATGAGTACTTGAACCAAAGTGGTTTTTAGCACAGAATGTAACACCGCTGCGGGCATGGGCCTTTAAAGCAGCAATATTTATCATATAATTGGCATCGTACATTTCCTGCATCATATCATCGGTAATGGCTGATGTCATAACTTTTCCTTTATCGGAATATGTAATGGCAGTACTTTTCCAGCCAGCAGATGTAGTTCTTCCTAAACTTGTATGATCTTCTTTGTCCATCAGTTTCACATCAGGATATATCGGATGAACAATATCGTACATACTTTTATAAACATGGGTCATCGGTTCGCCAATCATGATATTACTCTGGTCTATACCACAACTGTCAATAAGCTGAACAAGGAAAGCTAATACTGCCTGAGGAGAAGTATTTGCCATTGCTATATTAGATTGACCAGTTCCACTGGAATATTGTCCGGTTTCAGCCAGTGTAGAATAATTTATAGCCCACCCGGCCTGGCCATTATTTATTTTTATAAATATCTTTTGTCCTGCAACATAACCCGATTCTGTACCAGTTTTCTTTTTATTGAAACTTTTGAAAATGGCATCCCAGGATTCGTTAACAGTATTTTTGCCTCCAAGCGATTTAACCGCCTGGTTGGCCATTTTATTAATCGTATCCTGATTGGTGTTTGAAGCCATAAAATAAGCGTTTGATATGGTATTCGTGCAATTTTCATTTGTAGCTGCCGGATTGTAGCTCCAAACTACACGACCGGGGAAAATTCCATTTGCTTCACCTACGGGAGAATTTGGAGAATCGGGCAAAACACCTCTTGTAAATGCAGTATTTGCAAATACATTTTGTGAGTTTCTTATATTAAATACAGCAAGTAATACCAGGCAAAGAACAAAAGCAAAAAGAGCTGACCAGTAACGTGCACGTTTTAAATACGTTATTGACTTTTTAAATAACAGCGTTAAACTTCCTAAACTAAGGATATAAATAATAAATCCTGACATTAATGGGGCTGCTGTTCTCATACAGGGATATGATGCCCTCTGCGGTTTGGGAATTACCCTTATTAGAAACCAGGCTGTAGATGCTATACCCATTATAATAAACAGGAATTTAGCAGAGATTTTATTAGCTAAAAGCGTCATCTTAAGTCTTTTAAACTTCATTAAATAGTTGCTTATTTCTTTCATATGAATAGAATTTTGCTAAAGTTTTAATATGTAACTTATATACGGTCACGAAAAGTAAAAGTCGCTTATAAAGTAAACAATATTTATGTTGAAGAACAATTATTTAACAAATCAATCCTTTATCAAATTATGAATGTCTTATTTTTATCAGGTAGAACTGGCATAAAAATAGCATTTAAAATTTATTTATGCAATCGGTTGAATTAATTAAATAATAAAATTCCTGACTTAATGTTAAAAATTGTGCATTTTAAACAGCGAATTTGAACAAGCATATTCTAATTTTTTTTTTTATAAAAATCATTTTACTGAACATAACTATAAAAAATTGGTTAATTTGATATTTCAATTTATTTGTCTCAATGATCTGGTTAAAAAAGATACTTAACTTTTATTTCGAAGGGTTCAAAAATATGACTGTTGGAAGAACTCTCTGGACCATAATCCTAATCAAACTTTTTATTCTTTTTGTTATTTTTCGTATCTTTTTCTTTAAAGATTATCTGAAAACTAACTTTAAAACAGATAAAGAAAGAAGCAATCATGTTATTGAACAACTTACGCACTAATCCTGTATTCTATGTTTGAACACGTCGACTTTTCACTGGTCAATTGGTCAAGGGCACAATTTGCTCTTACAGCAATCTATCATTGGTTGTTTGTACCACTGACACTGGGACTCTCCTTTATCATTGCCTTTATGGAAAGTATCTATATAAAAACCGGCAATGAGGAATGGAAGAGGATTACCAAATTCTGGATGACCTTGTTCGGAATAAACTTCGCAATTGGTGTGGCTACAGGCATTATCCTTGAATTTGAATTTGGCACAAACTGGTCGAATTATTCATGGTTTGTGGGTGATATTTTTGGTGCACCACTGGCAATAGAAGGTATAATGGCATTTTTCATGGAGTCAACTTTTATTGCTATTATGTTCTTCGGATGGAATAAGGTAAGTAAAAAGTTCCACCTTTTATCGACATGGTTAACTGCTGTTGGAGCAAACCTTTCAGCTCTATGGATATTAGTGGCCAACGGATGGATGCAGAATCCGGTTGGAATGTGGTTTAATCCCGAAATGGCCCGGAATGAGATGGTTAATTTCTGGGAAGTCTTGTTTTCGCCTTCTGCAATTAGTAAGTTCACCCACACTACATCTTCGGGTTTTGTCCTTGCTTCTCTCTTTGTTGTTGGTGTAAGCTCCTGGTACCTTTTAAAAAAACGTGAGATAGTACTTGCAAAAAAAAGTATCCTTATAGCCTCTGTTTTTGGCATCATATCTTCTGTTTATTTGATAACTACCGGCGATTATAGCGCTAAGACCCTGTCTAAAACTCAGCCCATGAAGATTGCTGCAGCGGAAGGATTATATGTTGGTTCGGAAAAAGCACCTTTGCTGGCTTTTGGAATACTCACAAAAACAACAGATGATGAAATACTTACCGATTCTAAAAAGTTTATTTTACGAATAGAGGTTCCTTTCGAAGGGTTTCTTTCATTCATGGCAAATGGCCATTCAAACTCATTTGTCCCCGGAATTAAAGACCTGGTTGAAGGAAATCCGAAATATAATATTCTATCTTATTACGAGAAGGCGGAAAGAGGATATTTTGCACAGCAGGTTTTGAAAGAGTTTAAAGACATAAAGGATAAAGAATCTCCAGAATATAAAAGTATGCTGGCTCGGTTTTCTGATAAGGATTTTCTGGAGAATTATCTCAAATACTTTGGTTATGGAACTTTCTATGACAAGGATGAAGTAAGAATGAAAATGAAAATATTAAAGATTATCCCTAATATACCATTGACTTTTTATGCTTTTCACCTTATGGTAATGCTGGGATTTCTATTCCTGCTTATTTTTTCCTTATTTTTATATCTCATCCTGAAAGATAAAATTGAAAATAAAGGCTGGCGATGGCTTCTTAGGCTGGGCATTCTATCTATACCATTAGCTTATATTGCATCTGAATCGGGTTGGATTGTTGCCGAAGTTGGCCGCCAACCATGGGTAGTTCAGGATATGATGACTACACTCACCGCTGTAACAAAAATTAATTCCTCGTCTGTAAAAATTACATTCTTTCTGTTTGCATGTACTTTTACTATTTTATTAATAGCCGAAATAAGAATTTTGGCTAAACAAATTTCAAAAGGAGCAACCGAATCGAAATAAACCACTCTAAATTAAATTGATATGAATAATCCCGAAGCATATATTTTTCTCAGGCACTACTGGTTTTTTATCGATGCATTATTAGGCGGGCTTCTTGTATTTCTGCTGTTTGTGCAGGGTGGTCAAACTTTTATTTTTTCCTTAACGAAAGATGAAAAAGATAAAACATTAATTATAAATACATTAGGCCGGAAATGGGAATTTACATTTACCACACTGGTTACTTTCGGAGGTGCTTTCTTTGCATCGTTTCCCCTGTTTTATTCCACCAGCTTTGGCGGTGCCTATTGGGTCTGGTATATTATTCTGTTTGTCTTTGTGATTCAAGCAGTTTCCTATGAATTTCGCTCAAAACCCAATAATTTCTTAACAAAGAAAACATATGATATATTTCTAACTATAAATGGGGTAATGGGGCCTTTTCTTCTTGGTATTGCTGTGGCTACTATGTTTACTGGCTCTTTATTTGAGATTACATCAACAACCAGAAGTGTAATATGGCATGGACCAGCTCGCGGACTAGAAGCTCTTTTAAATCTTCATAATTTATCTCTGGGACTAGCTGTGTTTTTTCTTGCACGGGTGAATGGATTGCTCTACTTTATAAATTCTATCGACGATGCATCGATTGTTTATCGGG
>JAHEEB010000806.1 GCA_024640925.1 Bacteroidota bacterium
TGGGATTGACCGTGGTTGCCATTCTGATGAAAAAAAAATACGAGGGTTTTAGTGCTCTTATTCTAAGCGGGGCAATGGCCATTATGTATCTGATAACATATGCAGCATTCAGTTTTTATCAACTCTTCCCCCAGGAACTGGCTTTCGTAATGCTTGTATTGTTTACTATGTTCACTGTTGTTGCAGCTCTCTTTTATAATAGACAAATAATAGCTCATATAGGTCTTGTCGGTGCTTATTGTGTTCCCTGGCTTTTAAGCGATAACTCCGGACGCATTGTGATAATGTTTTCCTATATGACCATTATTAATGCAGGTATTCTGATTATTTCAATCAAACGGTATTGGAAACCATTGTATATTGTTGCTTTTTCAATTACCTGGATGATTTACATGATATGGTATTTTGCCGATTACTCATATACCGAGCACTTTGCCCTGGCTCTGACTTTTCTGATAATTTTCTTCCTCGTTTTTTTATTAACCTTTCTTATTTACAAGATTATCAACAAAGGAAAGTTTGGAGCAACTGACGTGCTTCTTCTGATTCTTAATTCATTTATCTTTTTTGGACTTGGTTGCTCGCTCTTAAGTGACAAGACTGAGACAGAACAATATCTTGGGCTATTTACATTAGCTACTGCTCTCATTCATTTCCTGGTAAGTTTGCCTATTTACTTTAATAAACTTATTGATATCTGATGGCTGGTTTAGTGCTGGTATTTATAACTATAGCTTTCCCTGTTCAGCTCGACGGAGCATGGGTTACAATGTTATGGGCGGGCGAAGCTGCTTTAATGTTCTGGATTGGCAGAACAAATAAGATTAAGCTTTATGAATACCTTTCCTACCCACTTTTATTCCTAACTTTTTTTAGCATTATTCAGGATTGGTCTAATGTTTACGAAATTTCTGAAAGCAATAGCTCCTTTCACCTTCTCTGGAACATGAATTTCTTTACTTCGGCATTTGTAATTGCCTGCTTTTCCTTTGTATTTATTCTCGATAATAATACAAAATACCGAACAGAACTGATTGAATCTGATGTATTGAGAAAAATCATGAGCATTTTTGTTCCGACACTAATCATAATAACTGCTTATTTTGCTTTTATTCTGGAAATTGGTGCCTATTGGAAAAATATATATTACCAAACCAGTATAAAAATCCCTGAAACGCAGGATTACGGGGGATATTCCGAATACAATTATAATCTCAACAGTTTTAAATTCATATGGATAGTAAACTTTAGTTTATTGTTTATCTCTTTAATAGCACACCTGATAATTTACCTGAAACGCTCTAAAGTTTATGTCTGGATTCTTCAATCAGTAAATACCGTGTTTTTGCTGGTTTTCCTTTTTGGGTGTCTGTTTAATCTTAGCGAATTACGCGAAAGTTATTTGTCGGATTCCAATGGAGAATATTTTCAATATTCCATTTACTATATTTTTATTCGCTACATATCTTTACTTTTTGTTGCACTACTAATTGTTTCGATGTACCGCCTGTTTGAATACTCAGGCAAAAAGCTCAAGACTTTATTCGATATTTTGGTTTGTGGTACACTTCTTTGGATTCTGAGCAGTGAGTTACTTCAATGGCTCGATATATTTAACGCTGACGATAGTTATAAACTTGCGCTCAGTATATTTTTCGGAGTTTATTCCCTGGGGTTAGTAAGCTATGGCATTTGGAAAGATGCCAAACATATACGGCTTTCGGCTTTTATTCTCATTGGTATTACCCTTCTCAAACTGTTTTTCTACGACCTTGCCAATTTGACTCCTATTTCAAGAGCTCTTATACTTATTATCTTAGGACTTCTTATGTTAGGTGTTTCATTTCTTTATATTAAGTTTAAAAACAAGATTTTTGGAGAAAAACCGAATGAATAATCTTTAATCTTCTGCAACTTCAAACCAGTAAATAACTATATGGTAAAGAAAAAAATATGTTTTATGGTGGTATCCTTACTAATGATTCCACTATCAGGTCAATTCGACAAATATCAGTACATACGAAAAATTGAAGGACTATCAGAAAGCTGGCATTCCATTGTTTTGCCTTCTGATATCTATAAAAACCTTACTCCTTCATTAAATGATATAAGAATTATCGGCATCACAAGCTCCAACGATACCATTGAAGCACCTTACATTTTAAAGTGCCTCAATAAAGTTCAGAATACAGAAGAGATCGAATTTAAACTTATCAATCAATCGAACATAAAGGGGTCGTATTTTTATACCTTTGAAGTACCTTCAAAGGAATCAATTAACCAGATTGAACTGAACTTTGGCGAAGATAATTTTGACAGGCATGTTACAATGGAGGGAAGTAATGATCAGAATGAGTGGTTTGAAGTTTTTTCCGGTTATCGGATTTTAGCGATAAATAACGAAAATATCCAGTACAAATTTTCCACCTTGCATTTTAATCCTATAAAATACAACTACTTGCGAATAAATTTTACTTCTCCTTTCAAACCTAATCTTGAATCGGCAACTCTACTAAATACAATTACCGATAATGGTACCTATCTGGGTTTTACACCTAAAAAAGTGGAGACAATAAATAATTCAAAAGATAAAACTACTATTATCAATATATGGCTTGATCAGAAAATTCCTGTATCTTATGTCCATCTGAATGTTCTCGATAAAATCGATTATTATCGAATGGTTACTATAGAATATCTGAATGACAGTATTAAAGCCGGGGACAAGTGGATACCCCTATACAACATCATATATTCCGGCACATTAAGTTCATTGGAACCCGGAGATTTCTGGATTAACAATCTTATAACAAACCGGTTAAGAATTACCATATCTAATTTTGATAATCAACCTCTTACTTTTGGAAATGTTGAGATTAAAGGGGCTTCTCATATACTTATCACACGCATTGACAAGAAAGCTGACTATTTCTTGATCTATGGAAATATTGATGCCCCGGTACCTCAATACGACATAGCCCTTTTCAGTAATAAAATACCTGATAATCTCAAAGAACTTACCCTTACATCAGAAGAAATTATGGGTAAACCGGAAAGCCGC
>JAHEEB010000137.1 GCA_024640925.1 Bacteroidota bacterium
TATTTCATGTCCTTCTTTTTCCCATTCTGCTATCATTCTGGTACGTTCTTTCTCCTTTTCAGCCATTATTTTAGCATTCTCTTCCGAAATTTGTTCACTATATTGCTCATTTTCTTTCTGGTTTTTCAGCCTTTCCCTTTCCTGTTCAGCTGCAATTTTTTCATTCTCCCTGATGATTTCCTGTTGTTGTTTTTCTCCAGCTTTATAGTTCTCCGCATTCAGACCCACTTCGTGATTTAATACCTTCTCATTATATTCATCAATTTCCTGGCTAAGTTTACTTTGTTGTTTTTCAAGTTTTAACCTCTCCTTCTCCTCCAGCTCTCTGTATTTCTGATTTTGCTTAATTATTTCGTCGCTTTGCTTTACCAGTTCTTTTTTACGTAACTCTGCTTCTTTCGATTTATCAGCAATTAGCTTCTCATTCTCTTGAATAATTTGTTTATGTATTTCCTGGTCTCTCTTTACGCGCTCTGCATATGGTCCGGCTTCAAGTGCCAGTACTTTTTCATTGTATTCCTGAATTTCAGTACTTAATTTTTGTTGCTCCTTATCTAAATCAGCTTTTTTCTTTTCCTTTAATTGGGCTGTCTTCTCATTTTCCTTAACTATCGATTCACTATACTCTATTCCTGCTTTCTTATCTATTTCCTTTTGTTTAGCCTGTTGTTTTCTTATTTCTTCATTCTCCTTTTGAATTTCCTTACTTATCTCTTCACCCTTTTTAATTCCCTCACCATATGAACCCACCTCTAACGATAAAACCTGCAGGTTATGTTTATTTATTTCCTCACTTACCTTTAAACCTTCTTTTTCTTGTTTTTCGCGTTTTTCAAGTTTCTCTTGTTCAATCTCCTCATTTTCTTTGGCTATATCAGCACTGATTTTTTCATTTTCCCTGGCCAGGTTTTCTCTTCTCTGAGCAGCTTCGGCCAATATTTCTTCATTTTCACTCCGAATTCTTTCGCTTTCCTTTTCACTTTCAACAACTGCTATCTGTTGTTCTTCAAGGATTTTCTGATTTTCGCTAAGTATATATTCACTTTGTTTTTCTTTTTCTTTAAGTTCTTGTTCCTTCAACTTTTGCTGCATGGCAAGGGTGCGTTCATTCTCACGTTGCAACTGTTTGCTTTGTTTTTCAGCATCACGGGCCAATTGTTTATCTCGTTTAATATTAGTACGGTCCTCTTTTTTCTCCGCTCTTATGGCTGAGGATGCCCTCATATTATTGGCAATCTTTTTTCGTAAGGGTATTTGTACCCTATCTATGCTGTAATCGTAACGCTTTTGCTTTTTGACCTTATATTCGGCACGTTTCTGAGTTTCAAAAACCGGCCCAGGCTTTTTTTGTTGATATTGATTTGTATCTTTTGATTGGTTCTGTTGTTGGTTGGGATCCTGCGAATAGATAGCAGGTGTCGATGCAAAAAATAAAATGCAAACAATTAATATACAGCCAAGTCGGTTCATGAAGTAATATTTTGTAATATTTACGGGTACTAAACAAAAATAGTTGTACAAATTACTACAAAATCCTCACTTTTTGACATTTAATTCGAACAAAGCTATTTCAGGTCTCATACCAACACGACCTGGAAAACCTAAATAGCCAATGCCGACATTCACATATAATATTTGTCCTTTCTCCGAATATAACCCACTCCATCGGGGATACTTGTATTTAACAGGACTCCATTTCATTCTCTTTAAATTAATACCAAATTGCATCCCATGTGTATGTCCTGACAGGGTAAGATCTACATTCGTTTTTCCTGACACTTCTTCATCCCAGTGTGAAGGATCGTGCGACAAAAGAATTTTAAATGGAATATCTGTAATATCGGCTAATGCTTTTGATAAATCGCCATGTTGTGGAAATGGAGGTAATCCCCAGTTTTCAATACCAGCAAGGCCAATTTTCGCTCCATCTATCTCGATTATAACCGACTGATTATCCAGAAGCTGGAAACCTATTTCTTTTTCAACATTACGAAGTTCTTCCAGGTTTTCCTTCTTTCCTTCCGGATCTCTCCATACCACATAATCTCCGTAATCGTGATTTCCGAGAATGGAGTAAACTCCATATTTGGCCTTCAGTTCCTGCAAAATGGGAATAAATTCATCTACCTCTGTGGCCAGATTATTAACTAAATCGCCTGTAAAAACAATAAGATCCGGATTCAGAGAATTTATTCTGTTCACAGCTTCCTGAATACGCTCTGGTCGACGAAAATAACTACCGATATGCCAATCTGAAATCTGAACAATTTTAAATCCGTTAAACTGCTCGGGAAGATTGGAGAATTTTAATTGGATATGATTTACTTTGTAATGATATTTTCCGAATGCCATACCATACAATGTGAAAAAAAACAATAGAAAGGCCACAGCTGCCCCAACATACCTGAACCACTGATTTTGAAAGGTACTGCTTATCAGACTGTACTTCTTAAGAACAAAAACGACAACGGCAACAACATCATTACCAATAAGAAAGGTGGAAAATAAAATCTTGGGTGCATAGAAAAGTACTAGTAAACCTACAAAAGCATAAAAAGTCCGGTAATACATCTTCCCAGAAGCCATATGCGGAAGCTTATACATGATATAGAATGTCATGATAAACACAAAAATCGGGATCAACCAGTATATTAAATAAACCAATATACGAACTATACCACTCCAGGAAGAAGAGAAATTCTTCAGTCCCCGAAATGCATATAAATCAATTAATAATAGAAATATAAGGATAAATATAAAGAACTTAGAAGTGCTATGCATAATTTACTTTTTTGATATGATTTGTACCTGTTTTAAGAGACTCCAATCAAACAGCTTTCTCGAAGTTAGTGATAATCCGGCTAATTTTCCAGCATAATAACAAGTCCGTGGATTTGTTTTTGAATGAGTTTTCCAATGACAACTGGCTTGGATTTTTCATCTGTAATATCCATCGGAAACGCGAATACACCGAGCTTCAATAGACTTCAATCTATTAACTCTCTTTGCTCTATAGACAATATATCCCATTTTACTGAGCCCAGGAGATTTGCTAATTTCAGAGGAAGCACTTGTGATTATAACTTTGTTCATGTTTTAGAAGTGTTTTTTTTTGGTAACCAATTCATGCGAATATATAGTGTGATGGATTAAATCTATCACCATAATCGGTAAAACGTCTAAAACTTCCGATGAAATATCTCCTTCAACCGGTTTGTAATTGGTGAACAGTGAACAGTGATCGATGAACAGTGATCGGTGATCGGTGATCTGTGATCGATGAACAGTGATCTGAGATCGATCAAATCGGTACTTAAAATCAGAATTATTAAAAATAATTTGAAGAGGAAATTAATAAAGTGATAGATTTGGTTAACTTTTGTTCTCATCTCACGTTAGAATTTGTATGTTTTTCTGAATGGATTATTTCAAATAAAAAAGATCAATATTTATGTTTTTTAGACAAACTTTATTTTATTTTTTAATACTATTCTTATTCATTGAAAGACTAGCTGGAAATTCCGGGGACGGAACGCCATATATTACAAACATTAAATACATTGATAACCAACAAAACTTTGTCTGGAGCGTTGAACAAACGTTCCAGGGCACCATACTAATTGCAGGAAAAACAGGACTTCTCGAGTTCGATTCGGAAAAGTGGACCTTCATTGATATTCCGGATGTGGCTCTTACTCTGAAAGCATCAAATCTTCATTCTGTAATATATATTGGCGGAAGAAATTATATAGGATATCTTTCTCAGAATCCGGAAGGACAATTAATCTTCAATTCCTTACTTGCTGATAGTCTTCCACAAGGTAACTATAGCGAAATTGTTGAGACAGAAACCTGTGTTTATTTCTATAGTACCCATTCGATTATTTGTTTTGAAAAATCGACTAATTACCACAGAAAAACATGGACAGCGGGTAATAATTTATATTTAGGTTTGTTTTCAACAGGCACCTCTGTATACGTAAATGTTGTAAATGAAGGCTTATTTGAAATTAAATACACCAGTCTATCCAGAACAAATTCTAAAAACATACTGAATAAGTCTATTGTATTCTGTGCAAAATATTCTGATAACAAATCTCTAATTGGTACCGATAATGGAGATCTCTATCTTTTTGATCGGGTAAATTTTACTCCTTATTTAATTGATAACGATGAGTTTATAAGAACAGGGATTCTCTCTGATGGAGTTTTTACTGATGCAAATACATTAGTACTTTCTACCATAAATAATGGTGTACTAATGATCGACAAAATATCGGGCAAAACACGTGATATTATTAATTATGATGGTGGATTGCCCAATGATTTTATAATGGACTTATTTGTTGATGCCCACAATGGCCTATGGATGGCTCATTCTCTTGGATTAAGCAGAATAGACACCCGGTTGCCCATGACCAATTTCAGCTCATATCCCGGACTTACAAGCAGTGTTTTAGCTGTTCATTATTGGAACAATCAACTTTATGCAGCTACATCAACCGGAGTCTGCATCCTGAAAACAATAAATCAATACACATCAAGGGAGATTATTAAACACCTGCCTGTGAAAAACAGTCCGGTTAAAAGAACTCAATCTGTTAATAAAAAAGAAGAGGAAATTAGTAATACTCCTGCTTCAAAACAGGAAATAGCGCAACCAGAAAAAGAGGAACAAGGTTCGAAGAAGAATAAAGGTACAGGTTTTTTTAAAAAGATTTTTTCAAAAGGCGAATCGGAAGAAATCAAACAAGAACCATTGGAGCAAATTAACAAGACTGATTTTCAAATAACTGAACCTATTAAGATTGAAGAACCAACACCAAAATATAAACAGGTTAAGTATAATCAGTACATAATAAAATCAAAAGATTTTGGATTCATTCAACTCCCGCTCATTAATGAGCGGTGCAAGTTATTTATTCCCTTTGGAGAACAACTATTAGCTTTAACCGACGACAAGCTATTCTCCATCAACAGAACAAATGAAGTAAAAGAGATCTTTAAATCAATACACATTTACACAGCACTAAAATCAAAATATCATTCCAATAATCTGTTTATAGTTACTGACGATGGTATTTACGAGGGATTTTTTAATGGATCTGAATGGTCGTTTAAGTTATCCGTTGAAAGTAAAGGCAAATACAGCATGACAGATGTTATTGAAATAGATGGAGATCATCTGCTTATTGCTCATGCCGACAAAATTATTTTTTATTCACAGAAAAACGATACTGCTTCCCAGGTTAATGTTTATAATCCATATTCTGAAAGAGTTGCTTTTAAAACAGCTAACGGAATAAACTATTTGCTCGTTGGTAACGCTATGTATGCCTTTCATTTCACGGGTAAAGAGAAAATATCATTAGAAAAAATTCATGGTACAAGTATAGTAAGTTCGTTTATAACCCAGGAAGATAATTTATGGATTAGAACGGAGAACAATACCTTCAAGTATTATGGAAAGGCAAAAATACCGGCAAAAATATATTCGTTTCTTAAGATATTTGAGAATGTAGTAGATATTCAGATTGATGACAAAGGAAATATATGGGTAGTAGATAATTTCGAATATATTTACCAGTTAAAAACAGCCGACTTTGAACAATACACAATAGATGTTCGTGTCTTTATTAAAGAAATCAAAACACAATCAGGTAAATATGTTCCACTGGAAAATGCAAAGCTGAAATATTCGGAAAATGGCTTAACATTTACACTTGTTTCATCATCCTACCTGAAATTTAATTCAAATCAATATCAATATTTCATCGAAGGATTAATGGATAATTGGTCTGAGTGGAATGCCGAAAATATTATTTCTATTCCTTTTCTACCATCGGGTAACTATACCTTTAAAGTCAGGGCAAGAAACTTGTTCGGTGAAATTTCGAAAATAGAAAGCTTCAAATTTAAAATTGTACCTCCATTCTGGCGTACGCCCTATTTCTATATCTTCTGTGTAATACTTTTAATAGCTGGCTTACATCTCCGACAGAGAATAAAATTGCGTAAACACAAGCTGGAAAATGAAATGCTACAGCAGAAAGTAAAAGAACGTACCATTGAGCTGGAACTGAAAAACAAAGCCATAACAGATAGTATTATTTATGCAGAGCGCATACAAAAAGGAATTCTTCCTGCTGATGAGTTGATTAGCTCCGGATTGAAAGATTATTTCGTATTATATAAACCAAAACATATTGTAAGCGGCGATTTTTACTGGTTGTCGCAAAAAGAAAACAGAACATATATTGTAGCTGCCGATTGCACCGGACATGGTGTACCTGGAGCCTTTATGAGCATGCTGGGAATTGCCTATCTGAACGAAATTTTGCGTATTTCATCTTCTGATATAACAGCTGCCGGAATATTGGAAGAACTGAGAGAAAGAATTTCCAGGCTTTTCTCACAGGAAACCTTTAAAACCAACGATGGTATTGATATAGCCCTTCTGATTATTGATTATTCCAAAAAAGAAATCCACTATTCCGGGGCATATAATCCTCTTTACCAGGTTACATCAAACAAAAACGAAGGAATAGACAAGGGAAAAGTTGAAGCTGTAAGCAACGGAAATATTTTGCTGGTCTATAAAGCAGACAGATTTCATGTTGGAAAAGTAACCAGAAATTTCAAAAATTTTACAAACCACATTATACCATACCAAAAAGACGACACATTTTACATTTTCTCTGATGGATATGTTGATCAGTTTGGAGGAGATGATGAAAGTAAGTTCAAATATGGTCCTTTTAAGAACCTGGTACTGGAAATTTCAGAGAAACCTATGAAATTTCAGAAAGAAATGTTGATTACCCGAATGAAAGAGTGGAAAGGGAATAATGACCAAACCGATGATATTTTAATCTGGGGTTTGAAACTATGATTAATATTGAATAAATTACAATATGGACTTGGGAGAGGGAAGACTTATGTCTTTTTTAATCGGATACTTCTTCTTTCCATTAAAACCACTAATAAAATACCCAATATGTAACACAGCAGGTCTATCCACGAAAAAGAGCTGCCAATAACCACAAGAGCTATCTTGTTGTTTTCCAGATCTATAACTTCTACAATTTTCAAATATTGCAGAAATTCAACCAGAAAAGCAAAAATCAACACGGCAATAGCTGCCATTAAAACCCTTATGTTAAAAATGCTCATAATAGTGCAATAAAGAAATATTACCACAAGAAAATCGCCAACATGCGGACGAATAATACTATCGTTCACATAAAGAGCAATTAATACTTCAATAAAAAACAGAATTAATGCATAGATGAAGTACTTAAATTTTAGTTTAAACATGTTATATCGTTTTGAAAATAATATGTATGATGTAATCTAATAAATTATAATCAATTTTAGTAAATTAATAGAATCTAAAACCTTCTGTCAGAATAATTATGCTGGACTGGTTTTAGAAAAAATATCATAAAAATAGTGTTGAACTTGATCTTTCAAATAGTATTTTTGTAAAGGGAAAAAATCGTTTAATAATTAGCGGCTGATGGAAAAATAGTGTTGAACTTGATCTTTCAAATAGTATTTTTGTAAAGGGAAAAAATCGTTTAATAATTAGCGGCTGATGGAAATCTTAAAATTATTCACTCAAACGGGTGTAGCTTCGTCTTTGTTATTTCTTGCAATTGCAAGTATAGCAGGAATTTTACTTGGAAAAATAAAAATTGGTAATATAAAACTCGGTATAGCCGGCGTTTTGTTTTCTGGCTTGCTACTTGGACATTTGGGTGTTGAAATGAATGAGGAAATGCAACACTTCGTTAAAGAATTCGGGTTGATTTTATTTGTTTACTCCATTGGAATATCAATCGGACCGCGCTTTGTTTCATCTTTTAAAGATAATGGCCTGAAGATTAACCTTCTTGCATCATTGATCGTTTTCCTGGGATTTGGAATTGCCATTGTCATCAAATATACCTTCAATCTTGAAGTACAGGAGATTGCAGGCATCCTTTGCGGGGCAGTCACCAATACTCCAAGTCTGGGCGCTGCTCAAATTGTCCTTTCAGAGCAAATTCCAAACGTCACAAACCTTACAGAAGTTAGCGGAATGGGATACGCTGTAGCTTACCCGTTTGGAATAATCGGGATTATTCTTGTTATGTCGCTTGTAAGACTGTTTTTCAGGATTAAAATAAAGAGCGAAATAGAACAAGACAGAATTGATTCAGAAGGTAGAAGCGGAAAAGTACAAACCGTTAAAGTGACTGTTTCCAATCAGAA
>JAHEEB010000138.1 GCA_024640925.1 Bacteroidota bacterium
TGAATCATATAATCTTTTAATCTTATCTATATCGTATTTCATAACGAGGAATTTTTTTATTTGTGATCATGACAGTGTTAAAAAATACTATCACGTTCGAGGTTATAGGGATTTTCCCTTTTATATGTTGATTTAATATGTCTCTTTACTACAGGATTTTCAGGATCAGATTTACCGGGATCTTCCAGGTGAAGTTTCAAGATGCGATCCACTTCATTGTAAGTTGTTACTCCCAGTTGATCCAAATCGCTGCTGCTTATGCCCAGGCCATCTGTTGGTACTGCATCAATGCAATCCTGCAGAGCCTTTTTGCTTTCCGGAGTTATAAGTTCATTGTCAACAATGTATTGCGATAAAGCATAAATTTCAGTTTTCCAGAGGGTCTGAATCATTCCATAATCACCCACATCTCCATGTAATGTCCAGAAACCAAGCAGGTATTCGGTATAATTATCGGTCGAAAGCACCATTCCTCCGTGTTTTTGTGCCAAATCGTAGAGATAAATCATACGCATACGTGCTTTTACGTTTCCCTTTCTGAGTTTTAAAACATGTTCATTGTCTTCGGTGAAGCTCATTTCCAGGGAATTCCTTATCGGATAATAAATATCAGTTAAATTCACTTCTTTGAAATCAGTACAAAAAGCTTCACCAATAGCTTGTCCACGGCTTATCTCATCGGGTTTGTTTGTCTCAATTGTTATGCTTCGCCCAATAAGGCTCACTTTCAGTTCATCGCAAACAGGTTTAACTAGCACCGTGCAAAGGGCCGAATCAATACCTCCTGATTCTCCAATTACCAAAGCCTTCAATTTGTATTCCTGAATGTATTTCCTGAGTTCATTCCGGATGTTTGTTATAGCTTTTTCGTAGTTCATATTCATTTCATTTAGTATTAATGAATCCCTATCATTTTTATGCAGAGCTCAATTTCATTGGTGTCTCCGGTATGCTTTCCATTATGATCCGATAGTTTTACCGTAGGGATGCTGGTTGAGTATCCTGCTGGTTTGGCAGCAATTACTTTAATTACCATATTAAGTGGTTTTACACCTACATCGTTGGTCAGATAAGTTCCTATGCCATACGCATCGTTAATGCGGCCATTTACATATTTTTTTATTTCCTTCACCTTGTCAAGATCGAGGGCATCGCTATACACAATTGTTTTACTTTTCGGATCAATACGTTTTGCATGGTAATGAGCAAGGGTTTTATCTGTAAACTCAATTGGATCACCACTATCCCAGCGCACTCCATCAAATAGTTTTGAATAAACTGTATTGAAACTCTGAAAGAAGTTTTGGGTAGTATATGTATCCGTAAGAGCTATTCCAAGGTCTCCGTGATATACCTTAATCCAGTTTTCCAGAGCCATTTCATTGGCAATCCGGTATCCATAATGTGCTCCATGGTACATAAACCATTCGTGAGGGTGTGTACCCATGGGAAGAAGGTTGTACTTCATTGCCAAAAACACATTGCTGGAACCATTCAGAAAGTTCCCCATATATTCTTTAAGAATGCCTACAACTCTATCCTGCACATCGAAAGAAAAACGACGACGTGTTCCAAATTCAGAAATCTTTGCCTGTATGTTTGCTAATTCTTTAGCTTTTGCAATGGCACGGGGTTCATAATTATCGGGTACCTGTCCGGTCATTTTAAAATATAATTCTGAAATGATTGCCATCAGGGGCACTTCCCAAAGAACCGTCCGATACCAGAGCCCATCTACCTCCACATCAAGTTCACCACCATTTTGATGAATGATTACTTCTTCCGGATTATAACGATATCCTTTTAAAAGATCAATAAATACGGGCTCGAAATAATAACATTTGCTGCGGATATAATTTTCAGCCTCCTTTGTAAGGTAAAGATCTTTCATAGCATTAACTTCAGCACGCAGTGCTTCTGCAAAGCCAACAGGGAAAGCTGTTTTACCACGGTTGATGAATTTATATTTTACCTCTGCCTCCGGAAAAACCTTCTGTATGGCATTCATGGTGGTAAACTTATATAGGTCGTTATCAATAAAATCGCGGATAATCATAGTGTTTTATAATTAAAGTTTAAAATCATTTGTGTTTGTTATTTGTGCCCCGAGCTTTACAGCCTGCTTATAGATAGGTTCTGCTATAGACTCGAAACCTTGAACATTTGTCATACAGTCATCAAGAATGATTAGCTTCTTTGCAATCTCTGGAAAATCAAACAACTGCTTGATTGTGTTTGCAACGCAGTGACTTTTGGCTTCACCAGCTATAACTATCCTATCTGTGTTTTTGAGTTTTTCGATCAGATCAAGGTTCAATTGTGTTTCAGGGGCACCCTTAGCAGGTATATTTGCCCGAAATGCGCCAAAATGCTCAGTTAGCGGATTGGTACCTTTTACTATAAGCTCATAATATTTACCCTGTTTTGCCCAACCTGTAACCTTATCTAACACCAGAGGGACTATAGCTGCTCCGGTACTGCCGATAAGACTGTGTTCCGGCCATATAGTATGAGGATACTCGCCTTGATTTTCCAGTTCTTTTAAATATACCAGTACTTTTTCCTTTTCGAAAACAGGAATCCATTTCCCTGCCTTTACATCAGCAAAAGTAATACTGGTATACACAGGTGGTACTTGTCCATTCGTGTCTCGCCAGAATCCGGGGTGGGCAATATCAAGAACATGGTGATTATCCTGTGTAAGTATAATCTGATCGATTTTTTTCGATTCACGGGCAATAAATCCGGCAAGTTTCTCTACATCTTTTTCTGCACCGGGGATATATAGAGCCCCGTCCGGCAAGCAAAAATCGTTTTGCATGTCGATAATGAATAAGGTTGTTTTCATCTTTGTGAGAATTAAGTTTTATACCTCGAAATTGAACCCTCTTTCAGATAGTTCTTTATATTTTTTCTTATCAAAGCTAAAGTATCGGGCGCCTTTATGCGGAACACCTTTAACCGATTCTTTATGATCGATAAGTAAGCCTGTTGCTAAAATCTTTTTCCGAAAATTCCTGCGATCGAGTTGGGCTTCAAGAATTATTTCGTAAAGATTTTGAAGCTCTGGTATGGTAAATTTCTCGTTCAATAATTCAAATCCTATTGGCTGATACCTGATTTTACCACGTAGTCTATTCATGGCAATCCGCAAAATCCTGTCATGGTCAAACGCCAGGGTGGGAACTTTCGAGATTGGGAACCATTTTGCTTTCTCGGCATCATCCCCGGCCTGTATTTTGTAATCGGCAAGCTTTATGAGGGCATAGTAAGAAATGGTAATTACCCGTCCACGAGGATCGCGATCTACATCGCTGAATGAATACAGCTGTTCTATAAAAACATTTTCTAAACCGGTTTCTTCGAATAATTCACGTCGGGCGCATTCATCAGAATTTTCGTCCATATTCAGGAAACCTCCGGGGAATGCCCACCGGCCTTTATATGGTTCTATCCCTCTTTCAATTAGCAGAACTTTAAGTTCGCCTTCATCGAACCCAAAAATGACACAATCTGTTGTCACAGCTGGTCTTGGGTATTCATAGCAGAATTTATTTGTTTCCATTGTATCTAAGTGTAATTTCTACACAAAGATAAAGATTATTTTGAATCAACAAAAATTTTTGTGTATTTTTTACACAAAGAATGTTTTAAAGAAATAAAAAAATGCCACTCTATTTTGAATGGCATGAAGATATATTAAAAAATCCAGGCTTAACACCTGGATTTCAGCTTAACTTTAACCTTTGTTCTTTTTTACTGTGGCTGATGACTTTGCCGGAGATTTTTGTGCTGTAGCATGTTCTAAAGGTACTTTTTTTACAAAAACCCCATTTGCATTGTATTCCAGCCTATCCTTATCAAGACCTTTAGAAACCGTTACGTCATAACTTATAACGTTATTGGTTGTCACTTTAAATGCATTTTGGATAGTATAACCGCTAAAATCCTTTACAATGTTATCGGTTATTGCTTTTGGAAGCTCCGCTTTTTTAATTTCAACTCTGCTTTGTGCATTTACAAATGCAACAAACGAAAGAGCCAAGAACATAATTAATGCTGTTTTTTTCATGTTGTTTTGTTTTTAAGTTTGACGAAACAAAACTATTGTCACAATCTGAAGAAATTCTGAAGAAACGGCCTCCATTAACATTTTTTAAGGATTGTTCCACTTGAATTTATTATATCTCAAATTGAACATTAGAGAATTCGCAAATAATTTCTAATTTGGGGTTAACCGGTTGCTCCTTGTAAGCAATAGAAAGAATGGAATTTCTCTTATGTACCTAATAAGTTATTTTTTACTGCACAAATGAAATTTATGTTGACGACTATTGGAATCCGGGTTTATTCAAATCCTATTTCGATTGTGTGAATCGCATTTTTATTTGAATAAATCAAAGAGAAGTTGTATACTCTGCATATTCTCTTAATTATTTCCATTCCAAGTCCAAGCGATTTAAAGGGTTTATCATCATTATATTGTTCAATGTTTTCTTGTTTTTTTTCTTCTTCCTTCAAACCTGAGTTTTCGATGCAAATTGAACGATTCGTTAGTGTTATTTCAATGTACCCGTTTTTAATATTATGTTTGATTGAATTGATAATAATATTTGATATCAATATTCCAGCAAGTGATTTGTTCATGTTTATATTAAACAGAGTCAAATGGGTATTGATTTTAAGGTTTTTCTGATTTATAAAATCCTCAAAAATCAGTAGATGTTCATTGACAATAATCGCTAACTCTACTTTTTCCACGCTTGTATAGTATTGATTATCGATTTTAGCAAGAAGCAGTAACCCGTTATTTAAATGAGTAAGGCTATTTGTAACCTGGTAGATTGTTCTGAAATGTTCAACCTGGTCAGCGGTTAAACCTTCCTTCTGAAGTAGAAGTTCAACTTTTGATATAATGATGGAAAGCATTGTATTTATCTCATGCGAAAGGTTTTCTGTGAATTCTTTCATTCGCACAAAATCGCGTTTTAGCTTAAGTGAAAAGTCAGAAATAATCTGATTTAGTTGCTTAAATTCATTAATCTTTGTCTCAGAAAAGCTTAATGTTGCCGGGGCATCGAGATTAAAACGGTTCAAATCATTGAGGGTTTTGTAAAACGGGTACCATAATCGCTTGTTTACGAAGTATCCGGTGCTCAGGAATGCCAACATTAAGAATATTGAAGCCAGAGAGATGGAAATCATAACTATTTTCTTAAACTTATGAAGTTCATTCATAGGTTTTAAAATGCTAATGGTATATCCTAATCCGTTTTTCCGGTTTTTTGAGAAAATATGATGACGGTAAAGGTCGCTTGTTTTTGTTCTTTGATTATACAACATTAAATTTTTATAAACATCATTTTTTGTAACAGGTGTCTGAAGAAGCGATACTTCTATCTGATGACCGAAAATGATGCTGTAATCGGGAACTGTATCGAGATTTTCAATCTCATCCTCAATAATTTCACGTTCTGTTTTAATACCATCATCGATTTGTTTATAGTAAACACGAAACAAAGTAAATTGTAGAAAAACACCTGTAAAAGTGAGTATGATTACAGTGTATAATATATTATAAATATTGGTTCTGCTTTGGAGTTTCATTGCAGAGACGATAATTTATACCCTATTCCATAAACAGTTCTTATGTAATCTTTACCACCTTTTTCAATAATTTTGTGACGAAGGTTTTTTATATGGGTATAAATCAGATCATATGAGGCTGTTTGTTCGAAATCATTTTCCCAGAAGTGACTTATTAACGAT
Organism: Bacteroidota bacterium; assembly: GCA_024640925.1. Taxonomy (GTDB): domain Bacteria; phylum Bacteroidota; class Bacteroidia; order Bacteroidales; family UBA10428; genus UBA10428. Next base: position 5,770 of record JAHEEB010000138.1, read on the forward strand.
TCTTTTGTAATAACCCTGTTTTTGTTGGACATAAAGTAGATTAGAAGGTTGTATTCTTTTGGTGTCAGATTTAACAGGCTGTCGTTTACAAAAACTTGGTGTTCGAGAGGAATGATTTTTATTTCATCAAAGGTAAGGGTAGTTTCACCATAGAAATTCCGCCTTCGTAATATCGATTTCACACGGGCATTTAACTCCGACAGGTGAAAAGGTTTAGCTATATAATCGTCGGCGCCCAGATTAAGTCCTTCAATTTTATTTTCAGTTGTGTTTTTGGCTGATATCACAATGACTCCTGTATTTATCTTTTCTTCTTTTAACCAATTTAGTATATTGAGACCATTTCCATCGGGCAATGAGATATCAAGAATTATACAGTCGTATTCGAATTGCTCAATTTTTATCAGACCCTCTTTATAAGTGCCTGCCATATCACAAGTCATGTTTTCTTCTTTTTTCAGATAGTCGAATATGCTTTGAGCAAGCTTATCTTCGTCTTCAATGATCAAAATTTTCATATTTCAACTATTAGGTTGGATAAAAAACGTCATTCCAGAGGTAAAATTAGATTTGAATTATTTTTACTGGGCTTTTTTAGGAATTTTTAACGTATAACCCCAGATTCGATTTGATTAGAGAAAGCATAAACGATTTAGAAATTGCAAACCTTTTTTTGCAAAACGCAGATAACATTTTCTGAAATTCTGAATTTTAAAACAATCGAGCCCAATATAAATTCAAAATAATCAGGGTTAAAGCCCAATTGAGGCTATGTATCATAACTCTCCGAAGGACTTTGGTTTCGATACTCTCCCTGGACAATACTTATTTTAAAACCGGAAAACAGAACCAAACTGATATACCAGAAATATAAACCAAAGAGTCGATTAGCCCCAAATTGGGTAATCAGTATAATCCTGTTTTTTACCTTTTTTTCTATGTTCGAATAATTTATCTTTTCTTTTCTTTATAAAACATCTGGGGGATAATACAAATAAAATTTCTGTTACATCAACCCATTATCCTTCATCCACGCTTTTAATGCTTCCGGCCAGGTTGATTCGGAGGTTTTGTTCTTTCCTAAACCATACCCATGTCCGCCCGATTTATAAATATGCAGTTCTGCAGGAACACCAAATCTGGTAAGGAACTCGTAATAGTTAAGACTGTTTTTTACATGTACAGCCTTGTCATCCGATGAATGTACAATAAATGCAGGTGGTGTTTGTTTGCTTATCTGGATTTCATTAGAGAATTTGTTTAGCAATTCGTTAGATGGTTTATCGCCAAGCAGGTTCTTTCTGGTACCTGCATGAGTTATAAATTGATCCATAGAAATTACAGGGTAGATAAGAACGGAGAAGTCAGGCCGGGCACTTACGGTATCTTTAGGGGTATATACCTTATCGTTGAAATGAGTAGATGCGGTGGATGCAAGATGGCCTCCTGCCGAAAAGCCCATAATCCCAACTTTATTCGGATTAATCTTCCATTCAGCAGCATGTCTCCGGACTATACGAATAGCTTCCTGTGCATCCTGAAGTGGACCAATGGTTTTATCCTTCATTATTCTATCGCTCGGAAGTCTGTATTTTAAGATAATGGCTGTAACTCCCTGTTTAACATACCAATCGGCTATTTTATATCCTTCGTGATCAAAGGCCAGATGAGAATATCCACCACCCGGACAAATGATAACTGCTGTGCCATTAGCTTTGCCAACCGGAGGCAGATATACTGTTAGTGTTGGATTACTGACCTGGCTGTAGCTAACTATTTTCGTGCCTTCGAGCTTGGTTTGTTCGTGATAGGAGGTATCTGTAATAGCCCCGGGAATGCTGTCAGGCCATACTTTCAGAGTTTTTATTACTGGTTGGGCATTTGAAACCGTAATGGCTAAAGAAATGGCTATGAATAGGAATAATATTTTCTTCATGAGATTAAGTTTTCTCAAAAATAAATAAATATAGGGGGCTATGCAAGTTTAACCCAAATTGAAATCAAAGAACTTTACTATAACCCCAAAATTTGACTTTCTGTTTTTATTTCCTTAACTTTAATAGTACTGTTGAGCCAAAGCAACAGTCCGTTTTTACCTGTTGCTTTTTAATATAGTTAAATTATAACCAACCAAACAAAAAGAATATGACCGGAAATATAGCTTTTGATGTGGTAATAGGACTGGTGTTTATTTACGCAATCTATAGCCTGTTAACCACAATTATTGTTGAGTTTGTAGCTGTTAATCTTCAGCTTAGGGCACGTAACCTGCGGCATGCAATAAACAGGATGCTTACAGATGAAAATCAGAAAGAATTGGCAAAAAATGAGAATATAAAAGATCTAGCACAGAAATTCTATGAAACCCCATTAATTAAATACCTTGCCAGTGGAAGATTTAAATTGCTGGGAGGAAATAAATATCCATCGTATTTACAGCCAAGAAATTTCGCCGATGCAATTCTTTATGTGCTTAAGTTC
>JAHEEB010000807.1:0-582 GCA_024640925.1 Bacteroidota bacterium
TGGACGTTAGGCTGCATATCATTGAAAAACAAAGATATAAATGAGATATATGAATTTGTTGATACAAATACCATTGTTTATATCCAGAAATAAAATACTATTTATTCGCTATATCAGCCGTATATAAATATCGTTTGATGCTTCTTTTCGGGGTTTTCTCAAATTCTTCGGGGTGCATAACAAATTTAGCAACATTCATAAAAGCTGGAAGCTGGTGATTAACCTCTTTACGGTTATGTTCCATAATGCGGGCAAGCTCTTTATTACTTATTTTATGAGCCCGAATCATATCGTAATCAGGGTTTATTAAGGCAATTAGTTTTCCATTATCTTCAATAACCACCGATTCAAAAACACAATATTTGTTGTTAATAACCGATTCTATTTCTTCAGGATAAATATTCTGTCCCGAAGATCCCAGCAACATATTTTTGCTTCTGCCTTTAATAAAAATAAATCCGTCTTTATCAATTAATCCAAGATCGCCTGTATGTAACCATCCGTCTTTATCAATGCAATTTCGGGTTGCTTCAGGGTTTTTATAGTACCCTTCCATTAGATTATCACCCTTTAGTATAATTT
>JAHEEB010000807.1:592-1558 GCA_024640925.1 Bacteroidota bacterium
TCCGGATCCTTTGAATCGATTTTAACAATGAGTGTATCAACCGATCTGCCAGATGATTGAAACTTTGTAATATTCCATCCCGAATAACTTATGAGTGGTCCGCATTCCGTCATGCCATACCCAACAGAGAAAGGGAAATTCAGTTTCTTGAAAAACCTTTCAGCATCAGCATTAAATGCAGCTCCCCCAATAACAACTTCATGGAAATTACCTCCAAAAGCCTGGATTAATTTCTCTCTGGTTTTTTTATAAATAATCAGGTTTATTCCCGGAATCCACAACAATAATTTTATTAAAGGTTTAGAAGTCAATGGAATAATTTGCTTTTTATATATTTTCTCAATAACCAGTGGTACTGAAAGTATCAGACGTGGTTTAATTTCTCCAAAAGCCTGAGTAATAATCTGTGGCGAAGGTGTTTTAGTTAAGAAAGTTATATGGCATCCCAGACTAAAAGGGAAAAGAAACTCAAAAGCACAACCATATGCATGTGCAAGTGGCAAAAATGAGACTATACAGTCACCACTTTTCAGTGGCATATTGTTTTGTGCAAACCGAATATTTGCTGCGAGACTGTTGTGAGAAAGCATAACACCTTTAGAGTGCCCGGTTGTGCCAGATGTATAACTAATTACAGCTAATCTATCGTTGTTAACCGAGGTGAAGTGGACATGCTCTTTACTAAATCCATCAGGGTATTTATTGTGAACTAATGAATTTAACTGTTGGCAAATTTCAGTCGTTTTTCCGTTAGAGTCAGATATTGCCGAATAATCATGAATTGAAATAATAGCTTTTACAGCAGGCATTTCAGAAGGTACTAAAGCATCGCTTAAAGAATCACCTGCAAAAAGTAAAATGGAATCGGAATGATTAATAAGGTTCTGGACATCATTTGGCTTAAAGTCGGGAAGAATAGGGACAATCACAGCACCATATGTTACTGCTGCCAGATAAATAATAGCC
>JAHEEB010000807.1:1568-3057 GCA_024640925.1 Bacteroidota bacterium
GGCGATTTTATCATTTTGCTCCACTCCAAGCTTTTCAAATAAGATGTGCAATTTAATAATTCTTTCAGCAACCTCTTTATATGTTAGGCTTGTACTTTTGTAGTCAGAAAATGCAGGTTTTTCCCAGTTGGATTTAAGGCTGTTCTCAAAATAAAGAACTAAGTTTTCTTTTATCATAACAGGCACTTTTAATGGAAAAACGGTTCAAAATTAGAAACTAAAAACACTTTTACCTTATTTTAAGGTATATTTTTTTCTTTTTTTGATGGTTGAAAAATATGTACTAACTAAAAAAGTATTATTTTCGTGGTCTCAAATTGCGGGAATAGCTTCCCGATGTACGTCGTGAGTAGAGCATTGATATCTATTATGATTTACTCTGGAAGCTATTCAAAAATTGCGGAAATAGCTCTTAAAGCCTCTTTTTCGAGAGGCTTTTTTTATGATCATACCTTCCCAAATACTTTTGAAAGAAAGATCAACCTGTTAAAACGATAGAATAATACGATAGTGTTATTAAAAACCTTCTCTTCATTGACAAAATAGTATAAAATACATTTATTTTGTACCTGAATATTTATAAATCAGATGAAGAAAAGAATTGCAGTTATTACAGGTGGAAATTCCTCGGAATATGTTATCGCCGTCAAAAGTGCCGATACTATTATTCAAAATATTGATATTGAAAAGTATGAAGCTTTTCGGGTCGAAATGAAAGGCCGCGACTGGAAGGTTGCTTTAGGCAATGAGAATGAAAACATTGATAAGAACGATTTCTCTTTTAAACATAAAGGTCAAAAAATCACCTTCGATTGTGCTCTAATTATGATGCATGGAAATCCGGGGGAAGATGGCAGGTTACAAGGCTACCTTGAAATGATGGGGATTCCTTATACCGCTTCGGGCGTACTGGCATCATCAGCAACATTTAGCAAGCATTTTACCAAACAATACTTAAGAAGTTATGGCATTGAATCTGCCGAATGGGTTCTTTTAAACAAGCGCTTCGGGTTTAATATTTCCGAAGTTGTAACAAAAATTGGGTTCCCTTGCTTTGTTAAACCTAATAATGCCGGTTCCAGTTTTGGTGTTAGCAAGGTTAATTCCGAAGTACAGCTTGATGAAGCAATTAAAAAAGCTCTCTCGGAAGATGATGAGGTTTTGGTAGAAAAGATGATTCATGGTACAGAAATAACCTGTGGCGTTTTAAGGACTTCGAAAAAAGCTTATACATTTCCTGTAACAGAAATAGTGAGCAAAACCGGTTTTTTTGATTACGATGCAAAATATACTTCCGGGCTAGCCGAAGAAATTATTCCAGCAAGAATCAGTGAAAAACTTTCGAAACAATGCCAGGAACTTACTTTAAAAATATATGATTTGTTCAATTGCCATTGGTTTGCACGAGTCGATTATATTATTGATGGAGAGAAACTTATTCCCCTTGAGATAAACACAATTCCTGGCATGAGCCGTGAAAGCATTATTC
>JAHEEB010000808.1 GCA_024640925.1 Bacteroidota bacterium
TGATTATATTCTTGGCGGGACATATACTGGTTTGATTTTATTTAAAAAATCTCCTTCATCCTTTACCGGATGGGAATACAAAGGTAGAATCGAAGGATTTAATGAGTCGTGTAAAGCAATTGCAGTTGATAATGATAATGCTTTATGGATTACACATGGCTATAAGGGTTTATTCAGGGTTATACTATCAAAAGATCTGACCCAGGTAATATCTGCCACACTATACAATTCCAGCAATGGCCTTCCTTCTCTTCCCTATTCATTGACAACCATAAGAGATCAGGTTGTTCTTGTAACAAACAAATCGTTTTACAGATATAATAAACCTGACAATAATTTTTTGAAAGACGAGAAATTAAATTCTTTATTTTCAGGCATATCAGAATTTTCGAAAATAGTAGAAGATTACAGAGGCGATTTATGGTTCTTTACTACGAATGGAATGGGAGTCATGCGCTTACAGGAAGATGGAAGCTTCTCAAAAATCACTTTACCCTTTATCAGGATTAAAAATCAATATCTTAGTTCATCCTTTGAGAATGTTTATGTCTATTCCAAAAACATTGTTTTTATTGGTAGTGAAAAAGGTATGATTCACTATGATCCATCGATAGTTAAAGATTTCGCACCTCAGTACAAAACATTTATTGGTAATGTAGTTATTAAAAGCAATAATAATGATTCGACAATTAGCTATAAGGGAGATATTTCTCCCGAATCTCAAAAAAAAATAGTTATTCCCTATAGGTATAATTCATTGCTTTTTAACTATTTCTCTCCATTCTTTGAAGCCCGGGATCAGATACTTTATTCTTATCGTTTGGTAGGATTCAACAATAACTGGTCGGTCTGGACAACCAGTATTGTAAAAGAATATACCAACCTCCACGAAGGGGATTATATTTTTGAAGTCAAAGCCAGAAATATCTATGGTCATCAAAGTCAGGTTGCGCAATTTTCCTTTACGGTAAATCCTCCAGCCCATCGAACAAAACTGGCATATATTACATACATCATAATATTTCTGATTATATCTATGTTATGTATCTGGTATATCAGACGAAGAATTGAAAAGACACACCTGGTTGAAAAACAAAGGCATAATAATGAGCTTAAGGTGAAAGAAGAAAAATTCAAAGAAGAAGCAGAAATATCCGAGCGGAAAATTGAGAAACTTAAAAATGAAAAGTTGGTAAGCGAAATGCGGCATAAAAACATGGAACTCGCCAATCAGACAATGAGCATAATTCAAAAAAATAAATTTCTTACCGATTTAAAAACGCAACTGGTGGCTATAAATAAAGAAACGGCTAAAGAAGCGAAACAGCCCATTAAATCATTAATCCGAAAAATTGATAAAGACCTTACAAATGAAAAACACTGGCAGGTCTTTGACCAATATTTTTATGATGTTCACCAGGATTTTATATCAAGGTTGAAAGAAAAACATCCCAATTTAACACCAAAAGATTTGCGTATTTGTGCTTATTTAAAAATGAACATTTCAACAAAAGAGATTTCTCCTTTAATGAACATTTCCATACGTGGTGTAGAAGTTAGCCGCTACAGACTCAGAAGAAAGCTTGGCCTGAGCAATGAACAGAATCTGACTGACTATATTATGTCTATTTAGTTATTAATTACTTTTGATAAAAATTTGCACGTTATTGCGATATAATTACTGGAAATAGTCGATTCCTAAGTCAAAAATTGTTTGACTAAATATGTACCAATGTGTTGAACCCCTAAATGTAAACCCTCAAATTTTTGGAGGTTTTCTAATCAGGTATCCTTGCAAATTCAATAGAGAATTGTTTTTTACAATCTAGGATCACTATTGACAAATTTTGGTTTAGTGTAAATTCCTTCAACCCGGATTAAGCAATAGAAATATTAAAAATTTCAATTGCTTACAGCCTGCAAGGTGTACCGGGTTAACCCCGATTTAGAAATTGTTACAGCAATTTTAAAAAATGCTTTGGGTTCAAAGAAATTATTCTGTTTTGTTTGTTTTAATTTTCAATTTTCGAACAAGTTTTTTCAATAACTATTAAATATTTCTTAAGGCGCCTTTCCGAAGTGCGATTCTGCTCAAAATTTCGATTGTGTAACCGGCCAAATAATATAACAATCTGATTTAATGTTTTTTAATCCTTTTTGTAGTAATGATGATGTACATCAGAAATGGACTGATGTAGTACTTATGAAGGCAATAAGTTGACTTACAAGGAGAATGAATATATTTTTGGTTCATATAAAATTTAACTCATTAGAACTCATTAAACTATCAATTGAAAAAAATCAGTTATGAAAGCATCAACTGCTACTTTTTTACTAAAAAACGACTTTCCATCCATTCATAAGAATGTCGTTAAAATGTTTATAATAAACATTCTTTTTCTGTTAACCACTTTTGTTTCTTATGGACAAGACCTATCTGTAAAAGGTAGTGTTGTTGCATTAGATACAAAAGAAGCATTACAAGGAGTAACCATATTAATAGAAGGTACCTCTAAAGGAACTACCACTGATCAAGACGGTAAGTTTGCCATTCAGGGTCTCAAAACCGGAAATAAACTTATTTTTTCATACATCGGTTATTTATCAGAGACGTATTTTGTAGAAAACGATACTGCAATCGAGATCAACCTTAGCCCAGACTTGCAGTCGTTAAATGAAGTTGTGGTAATAGGTTATGGTACAGAAAAGAAAAGCCTTGTAACAGGAGCTATTTCAAAAGTAACCTCAAATGAAATAAGCAAAACACCTTCACTTAGAGCCGAACAAGCACTTCAAGGACGGACATCTGGTGTCACAGTAGCACAAACTTCTGGACAACCAGGGTCAGGATTTACTGTGCGTGTGAGAGGTACAGGTTCAAACAAAGGGGCTGAACCAATATATATAGTAGATGGTATGCGCATGAGTGGCATCGAAAATTTGAATGTAGCTGATATCGAATCAATGGAAATTCTTAAAGATGCTGCATCTGCAGCTATTTATGGTGCACAGGGTGCTAATGGAGTGGTTTTAATTACTACTAAATCGGGAGAA
>JAHEEB010000809.1 GCA_024640925.1 Bacteroidota bacterium
ATCAGGGTTTATGAAAATCCGGTTGCCGATTTTAGTGCATCGGAGAGATTTGCCTGTTATCCACCACTCTTTGTCGATTTTACCAATTTATCACAGGGTTCCGGCAGCCTAACCAATTCATGGAACTTTGGAAATGGAAATACTGCCAGTGGATTTGATGCATCAACAACATATGAAACGAATGGTTCTTTTAATGTTAGTCTCTTGGTAAGTGACCAGAACGGATGTACAGCATCAGTAACAAAACCTGGATATATTCAAATTGGAACAGCTTCGGGGGAGATTTTTGCTATGGTTAATAATGATACCGTGTTGGAAGACGAATCAACAATTTGTCCCGGAAATGTTGAATTTGGTTCTACTTTACCAAAACAATCTGATTACAAATGGATTGTTTTCTATAACGGGGAAGCCCAGCCTGTTTATAATACATCAGCCATAAATCTGGAATTGCCTGATTCAGGAAGAATCGACTTAAAGCTTGTGTATGGAAAATCCGGCCTTTGTCCCGATAGTATTGTAAAAACCTTTTTTATCGATAATATCCGTGCGGATTTCGTAATGAATAAAAGTTATACCTGCCAGTTGCCATTTAACATTCAATTACAGAACCGTTCAAAGAATGCAGCCAGCTATTCATGGACCCTTCCTGATAAATCAATTAGTACTTCCACTAATGTTACTTTTACTATTCCTGGAATTAATTCATACAACCAACAATATACTCACCAGCTGCTCAAACATTTTTACTCGTTTTTTTTAACGGCTGTGAGTACAAACGGCTGTATCGACACAACTACTAAGACCTTTTTAGCGGAGCCACCTGTTGCCAGGTTTATGCCCGATAAGGTTTCCGGTTGTATTCCACTTACTGTAACTTTTTCCGATAGCAGTAAATCTCATGAAGAAATAAAAACCTGGAAATACCTTGTTGGTTCCAATGAAATTGCGTCTGCGAGTGTGAAGGAGCCGATGCAATATACATTTAATTCAACGGGTGAATATGATGTTCGCCTGGTTATTACAAACGATTCGGGATGTATTGATACATCTTATGTTGTAGAGATAAGAACCGGAGATATTATTACCCCCAATTTCAGCGTTGGTCCTTCCAATTTATGTTATGGAGGCACTTTAAACCTTAATTTTAACAAAACATTGCCCAACGAAAATGTAACCCTGGTTTATTCTTCGCCCGGATTATTTAATACTGGTGAAATTAGTACAACCAGCACATCAGTTTATATGCGACCCGAAACAATCGGCCAGTTCCCGGTAAAATTAGAAATTGACTACAATGGGTGCAAAAGCAGTTCGGTATTGGAAAACGCCTTTGAGTTACTGGGCCCTGTTGGTTCATTTCACGAAAAGTTCGATTGTAATAAACCTCTGGTTTACAAGTTTATTTCTGACGTACAGGGAGCTACAAATCTAACCTGGACAATTGGGACTACAACTATTAGCAATAAAGATTCAATTGAATACACTTTCGCAAAAGCTGGAGATTATCTTGTGCAATTATCAGCAAGCAATACAATTTCTGGCTGTAATCTGCAAAAAAGCAAAATAATAAAAGTCCGCCAGGTTACTGCTCAGATTGATGTTAAACCAATTGCCTGTATGAATGAGAAAATTACTTTCAGCAGTTTAAATTCAAAAGATTATATAGATAGTTGTTATACCGAAGCGTTTTTATGGGATTGGAATGACATTACTCCAAATCGCAGGACATATCAGACAACTTATGAGCATACATATTCTGATACAGGTACCTATAAGACAATATTGGAAGTTACGGCCGATAATGGATGCAAGACAACAGATACTTTTGATATTAAGGTTGTATCACCCTTCCCTAAGATGTCTGTTGCACCGGCATATGGATGTGGCCCAAAGCTTGAGGTTCAATTCGAATATACAAATTATGATACGTTAATTGATTCATGGGGATGGATATTTGGCGATAATGAAGATGAAGTTCCTTCGACAAATCTTAAATTGAAACATACATATACTAGTTTTAATGATAAAACGTATATTGCCAGCCTGGAGGTAAAAGATATTTATGGATGTTCGAATTCTGTTGATACTTCTGTTACTGTCAATATTCCTGTTTCAGAGTTTCAAACATCAAGACATGGCATCTGTAAAGAAGATTTTGTCTCTTTCAGTCTGCAAGATACTGATCTGGATTCTTTCCGTTTCGACTTTGGTGATGGAACCTCCTCAGCCGACACCAGTCACCAATACATGTTAACAGGTACTTATACAGTGAGCCTTCAGGTATGGAAAGATGGATGCACTTCACAAACTACAAAAGACGATTATATTGCTGTAGAAGAAGCCTTAGCTAACTTTACCGTTTCAGACGAGATGACAACCTGTTATCCCGTTATAATCCAATTCACCCACACCAGTCCTTCTGGCAGCATTGTTGGTGGTATTTGGGACTTTGGCGATGGAACCACGGGTGGTTCATATAACATCACTACACAACATACTTATACAAAGCCAGGGACATATACAAGTTCTCTTGAGGTAAGAACCATAAATAATTGTATTGTACAAAGCACTAAAAAGATTGTCATTACAGGGCCTGAAGCTGAATTTTCATTTTATCCAACCATGATTTGCAGTGGAGAATCAGTGACTTTCCATCTCGATTCCCTTAAAATGACGGATAGTTATAAATGGGTCTTTGGCGATGGAAGTTCATCAGACGCAATTAATCCTACCCATCAATATTTTGCTAAAGGATTACTAACGCCTGCTATTTGGCTAAAAAAGGGTGACTGCGAGGTTACTCTGTCTGGTGATAATTTATATGTGTCACTGGTTTATGCAGACTTCAGTCTAAGTAATGATGACGGACGATATTGTGTAAATGACCCTTTGCACACAACAAACCTATCAAGGTCTTATTCTGAATCACTTTGGAATATTGATGGTACAGCCGTATCTGACCATCAGAATCTGGATACCGATCCTTTTGTCGCATTGGGTGAACATATTTTAGAACTTATCGTTACCGACATGGGAAGATGCACAGATACT
>JAHEEB010000810.1:0-557 GCA_024640925.1 Bacteroidota bacterium
CAAGTTCGTCAAAATCCCGCTCAATAATTGTTTTATACTTTTTCTTTAATTTTTTTAATGACTTTTTACGCTTAAAGTATCCTAAAGAAGTTAGTTTAGTTATTTCAATATTTTCAATGCCCTTAATCCATTTAGGATTTATTGAAATAACTTTTATCTCTGCAATCTCTTTCTCAATGTATGGATTAACCTCATAAATATAGACATAATGTTCATCTCTGTTCCCAGTGTTTAGTATATATCCTTTATCTAACCATTGGTCTTTTAATGACTCAGCTTTAATATCATCAGTTTGCATTAGCACTTTAAACTTCCACTTTGGAATAGCAATCAGATTATTTTTGAAATCCTTATCTTTTTTGACATTAGAATAGAAACTTTCTAATTTCGTTACCACAAATTGATTCTCCTTGGACAAGTATGTTACAGCATTTTTAAACTTTTTTTCTTTAGTATCAATCTCCTCAATTATTTGCTTTAATGATTCATAATTATTTGATATAATTGCATCAGACGAATCCAACTGATATGCCTTTTTTATCAACTCATAGGCTTCC
>JAHEEB010000810.1:567-3054 GCA_024640925.1 Bacteroidota bacterium
TATATTTTTTCTTTTGTTTCTTAAGATTCGATAGATTATTTAAAACGGCGGTATTATCAGGATTTGTCAAATTCAAATAATCATATACTTCCTCTGCATCATCAGGTTTCTTTAATTCAACTAACGCATATGCTAACTCAAAACAATATAAATCATCAATTGATTGAAATTTATGCTTAATCTCGTCATAAATTTTAACAATATCAGAATATAATTTTTCTTTCTGCAAATCCTCAAATAATGAAATTACTAATTCAATAGCTTCTGAATCATTATCATTAGCTAGTGAACTATTAATTTCTTTAATCCTTTTATTTATCTCAGATTTACTCATCTGTATGCGATTTTATGCTTGCAGGTCGCGGGTATGTTTAGGAGCGGACTTCGGGGACGCGTCTGTATCCCACGAGAAGAAAGATAGAGGCGAGACGATACGCTGAATACCTCACTGCTACAGCTCTTGAATATACCCGTTGTTGGGTGCTAGCTTCTTTTTATCTTTTTATATCCTTTGATTTTGCTTCAATCTCATTCTGACGATTTATAGAAATATCTAATAAAGAACAAATTTGAGCCTTTAACTCATAATTAGTTTTAAACATATAAAGATATCGAATAACAAATTGTCTTAATAACACAAAAGCTAATTGATTCTTTTTAAGAAATGGTACATTTTCTCTAATCTCATTTATTGGATTATTTTTAAAGAAATCTAGTTTTATGGCAATATTAATTAACCTATAGGCATTTGTTTGATTATTTTCTAAAATTTTATCATATGTCTGAGCGAGTTGCTCAGAACCTATGGAATATGCAACTTTTTCAATAAAACCATAGGAAATTATCAACGAAAGACCTACAACTAAATTTCTAGCAATGACTTCAACCTTTTCTTTATTAATATCCTTATTCTCAATTAAACGTTCTAATTCGTTTATTAATATTTCAGGATCCCCTTCAAGCTCTGACAAAAACAAATTAATTGCTCTAAGTCCAAGTAAATATGTTTCATTTGTTAATTTGTATTTTAATTCACCATCAATTGAAGCATAATATTTTTTAGCAATTTGCCCTAATATTTCAATTGTTTTAAAAGCATAGTTTAATCTTGAGATAATATCAATCAATGAAATGTCCTCATCTAAACTATCTTTTAACGGTGAAATATAGTTTTTTGAAGTTGATGATTCATCAGAATCTAGCTGTTCGATTTCATCTTTCATCTTTAAAGTTTCTCCATGAACTTCCTCACTTGTTTTGTTTTCCAATACCTCTTTTGGCAGGCTTTCAATTAAATTATTGATTGAGTTTGTATCTTGTTCAAATTTAATTGGGATTGTCTCGGAAAAAATCTCTTGAGCATTGGAAATTAATAGCTCTAAAATAAATGGATCACGTGAAAGATGTGTTAAAAAAAGTATAATATTTGCAAATTCTTCTCTATAAATTCTTTTAGACATTGCAATAACTTTTTCCTTAATAACATTACTTGTCAAATTATTAGAAAAATATTTTGCAATGTAATAGTAGAATACATAAGTATATTTAATCCAATATACCCCATCTGTCAAATCAAACAACTCAGCTTTTACTAAATTATCTAGTATCTTTTCTAAACTTTTATCAACTGAATATTTTTCACAATAGAATTTGTGAAATATACTTACGTTATTTTTAGAAAGCTCACGTAAGTCGTTGTCAAATAAAAAATATGAAAATTCAGTCAAGTAATTGTCATAAAAATCAATTTCATCATGTTCTAATGTTCTTATTAGAGCTTGAGAAATTAAATACTGATAATAATAACCATATTGACTTGCTTGAATTCCAATAGGTGTTCCAGCCTCAATAGTTTGTAGTATTGTTAATAAGAAAATCGGATACGCTGGAATGAAATTCTTTCCAACTATTGTGTTTATTGTTTTTTCAGAGTTGTATAATTTCCTTTGCAGTTCTATTTCATCAAATTTATCACAACACCCTAAATTAATCCATTTGCAAATAAGTCTATTTCGCAAAACATGACCAAATTCAGTAAGTTGGTATTTTAGAAATTGGTCATAAATAAGTGACGGCTTTTCTCTTTTTGACATAATTTCTTCAAAAAGAAAATAACTATTTACTGTCACTACTATATTAGGGTGTATTTTAATTAAGTTGCTAATAAATATAGGCTTGTATTTATTATTAATTTTAGCTCTATGGAAATCATCCACAATTATTAATACCTTATCCTTATCAAGTTGTTTAAATTCTTCAAGTTTATTATTACCATATTCCTGAATAAATGCTTTTTCTATTTCCTTTTTAATATCATCAGTAGAAGTAGAATTAATATCTTTCCCGTCAATGTATATTGGCAATAAAAAGTCATTGTAATTTCTTTTAAAAAGTGATTTACTTAGGGCTGTCTTTCCACTTCCTTCAGCACCAACAATTATAATTTTATTATTTTCTAAATCTTTAAAATTGAATATACTCTCTGAT
>JAHEEB010000811.1 GCA_024640925.1 Bacteroidota bacterium
GCCTGAACAGCCATACGATTATAATGCATTAACAAGTATTTGTCGAAAAGACTCGAAATGGCACTGAATATGGTTGAGCCAATCATTGCAAACACCCACCTGTTACTATGAAAACTGATTCCTTCCTTTCGCCCGGCAAGAGAGAATAAGTAAAAGAAGGTTAATACGATAATAATACCAATCCATTGCTGTAAAGTAAACCGTTCGTGAAAAATAAACAAGGCACCAACTAGAGTCCAGAGAGGACCAGTTGCACCGATTGGGACAATAATAGTTACCGGAAGCTTGCTGATTGCCATGTATGCCAGAAACCATGAACAGCCAACAATTATCGATTTCAGAAAAAACATAAGATGGGCTTGGAAACCGACTTCGGGAATAAAAAACATGGAGGTATCAGAAATTACTCCTGATCTTGAACAGAAAACTATTATCAGAAACATTGTTGCTCCGGTGAGCGTAGAAATAAAAAGTACCGGTATAAAAGCATTATTTCTTAATGAACCTTTTTTTATTAAATCATACGTAGCCAGGAAAAAGCTTGAAAACAACGAAAGTAACACCCACATATCACCCACATAAAATAAAGATGCAAATGTAAATGAAAGCTTTTCAGAAAAAGAAAAAAGGACCATAAAAATTCTTTATTATTTAAATTTCAAAAAAAGAGTGATATTTGCGGTTGGAATTTAGAGCGGCCAAATCACGTTTCACTTAACGAGTTAATTAAAATGAAAAAAAGAAACACTTACCGTATAAATAACAGTAATAATAATCTGATAAGGACAGAAGAGTTTGATTCTAACCAAAAACTTATTAAAGACACCAATTTTGAACATGGTTTAGTTGTTTCTGAAACTGCTTATACGTATGACAATTCAGGGAACATGACCTCTGAAACCCAGACCAATGAAGATGGTGTTACTGCTTCATTTTATGAGTACAACAATGAAAATAAAATAATCTCCCACAAGCAATTATTCAACGATGAATTATATGAAGAGGTTCAGTATAAGTACGACACTAATTCTGTTATCATGGAAACTATTCAGGATAATGAAATTATTTCAAAGCTTGTAAGAATCCAAAATGAAGATAAATCGGGCACGAGAGAGATGTTTGGAATGGATGGCAAACTGACAGAAAAGCATATCACACGTTATAATGCAGCCGACAATTCATACGAGACCGAGGCGTATAATGAAGACGACAAGCTTATGACGAAAATAATTGAGAGGGGCGATTCAGAAGGCAGACCAACAGAGGTCTTTTATCTGAACCAGGAGGGCAAATTATTTCAGCATAAAGTTTATACTTATTCCGAAGACAAACTCACCGAAGTTTATACAAAAGATTTTTATTCAGACATTAAAGAGACAACCTGCATAAACGAATATAACCAGGATGGCCTGTTAAGCAGTCAGAAGTTGTACAATATAAATGACGAAATTTTACAGAACTGCCTTACAATTTATAATGATAAAGGGGATATTATTGAAGAGTCGAGCTTATTTAGCGGGAACTATCTTTCAGTTGCAGGTATCCTGAACAATGGTCAATCTTTTCATTTTTTATATGAGATTGAATATTAATTTTATGTTTTATGTTACAACTATATTTCATGAAAATAAATCGCATTATTCTTTTTCTTTGCATTTTAATTAGCGCGGACATTTCAGCTCAATACCTTTATACTCCCTTTGTCTCACCTGACACATATGAGAACTTTTCCGACAGCTATGATACTTTTTCATGTCCCACAAAAAACGAAAAGGCTTATGAGTGTTTTATAACAGGCATTAACAATATCGTTGGAAAAAAGATGGACATTGCAATTGTCTATTTTAGCGGAGCTGCAAAAAAGGATAGTCTGTTCTGCGACGCATACGATTACCTGGCATATTGTTACAGAAAAAAAAACGAACCGGAAAATGCACTGAAAACAATGAATGCATTGCTCAAGGTAGATCCTTCGAATTATAGTGCGCAAAAGCTCAAGGGAGACATCCTGTTTTTTGATATGAAAGATTATAATCTATCGGCACAATATTTTAGAAAACAATCGAATGATCAACCAAACAATCCGGAATGGATGTTTTACCTTACAAAATCGATGATAGAATTGAACGAGTTGGATACAGCAGCAATTTTGGCTACAGAAACCGAATGGTTATATAAACAGAAGGGCAATTTGACTGCCCCCGAAATTGGTCTTTATTTGCAGGGAATTATTAATTATAAAGCCGGGAATTTTGAAGAAGCCGTAAAAGCTCTTGGTAAAATTGCAACGGTTTACCAGGAAGATGCGGAATATAACTATATCTATGGTGTTTGTTTATTGAAACTGGAAGATCCAAAGGTGAAAAAAGCGAAAGAGCACATCGAAAAAGCATACAAATATGGATATGATGTGGAAAAAGAGCTTGTTTATCAGTTGGGAATTTAGTTTTAATTAAGAATATACATTGAAAAACATTAATCTTTTTCAATTCTTTTTTAAGCAACCTTTTTAGGTTTAATTTAATCTTACCTGAAACCAATCGATAATGAAAAACAGTAGAATTCTTGTTGTAGCATGTGTTGTTTTTGCATCAGCAATACTAATCATGTGCGAAAACTCAGACGATGCCAAATCACAGATAAAACTTGTGAAAGCTCATTTGGGCGGATGCAATATACCTGCAAATATAGGATTAAAAGACGGCACAAATAATCCTGATACGGTTATTTTTTCTACTACCGAAGATTCGCTCGATGTCTATGTGGGGATAAACTACTTATGTTGTGCTGGTTTCGAGGTTTCTTCAAAAATGCACAGCGATTCAATAACCATAGCATTAACGGATACCTGTTCTGATGGTATGAGCTGTTACTGTAAATGTGACTGTTATTACACATGGGATTTCATGTTTACCGAATTCGAGAAAAAGGAATACTATTTTAAAATTATTCTCTTATCACCTCAAAACAACAATATTCCTAAAATTATTGTAGAGGGGATATTGGATTTGGAAGATATGGATTGATCAGTGATTGGTGATCAGTGATCGGTG
>JAHEEB010000139.1 GCA_024640925.1 Bacteroidota bacterium
ACCTGCTCCTGCTAAATTAGGGTTGGCCGGTGGACCGCTTATAATAGCGCTTATTCTTGGACATAAGGGACGTATTGGAAAATTCGATTTCTACATGACACCGAGTGCCAACCTATACATCAGGGAATTAGGCATTGTTTTGTTTCTTGCTTGTGTCGGACTTGGTTCAGGCAAAAATTTTTGGGAAACAATAGTTAATGGTGGTTATATGTGGATGTTGTATGGTGCCATAATTACCTTTTTTCCTCTTTTGGTTGTTGGAATAATTGCGCGTTTCCTTCATTTAAACTACCTGACTATTTGTGGTGTATTAGCCGGAGCAATGACCGATCCACCAGCATTGGAATTTGCCAACTCAATAGCTCCGGTTCAGGCTCAGGCAACAGCCTATGCCACTGTATATCCCTTTACTATGTTCCTGCGAATTTTGCTGGCACAAATATTGGTTTTGATTCTTATATGAAACATATTTTCATCAGGACCGCCTTTTAAGGCAGAGTTAGTCAAGATTCTCTACGAAAAGGAAAAACCGGAAAATGAATGTTTTGTTAAAAAAAACTGATGATACAACTATCCGAGAACTATAATTCCCTTCAGTATAACAGTACCGGACTTTTGACTAACTCCGTCCTTCAGGGCGTAGATTGTGGCTATCTCTTAGGGGCTTTAGCCCTGAAATAAACCAAGAATTGCATGGCTAAAGACAGTTGTATATTCTGTCTGATCACCGCCTTAAAAGGCGGAGTTAGTCATATGATCAAAGTTTGAACCCTGGCATATCACATCCGGGCATACCCGAACCAAGAATATAGCTGCAATTAATCTCAGAACTTATCCCGCTTCCAATGAAGTAACGATATAATAGCACTGACTTCCCATCAATTTTCCGGATTTTAAAATCCTGAGCATAGCCACCACCCCAACCGTTGCCTAATAAAACCAGCTTATTATTCTCTACCATAACTGTGTAACCTGCTGCATAGTCAGCGAATGTATAAACCTTATATGGAATGCCTGTTTTCTTTATTTCTGTTAAATAAATGTTTTCTGTCTTGATTGCCCGGTCGGCAATTTCCTTTCCAAGCGCACCCGACTTTATTGCATATTCCACATCGTGAATAGTATTCAAGGGAAAATCAACTGTATCATTTGCATAACTTACCGTCATTTGTAAAAAATAAGCCAATATTAATATCTTATGTTTCATTAATTTTGTATGAATGATATCATACTTTCAAAGTAACATAAAAAGATAGTATTCATTCATTAATTATTCAAAATAAAAGTTACTTTATCTCATTCATCAAATAAAAATAAAACCACTATGCCGAACTTTACTCTCGAATACAAAGGCTTCGAATCGCAAAAAGAAGATATTGGTCTCGATATAATCTTTTTTGAATGCACCGTACATCCTGACGATGAAAATGAAGTTTCTTTTCCTGTTAGTATTCCACTGAGTATAGTTGAAGAACAAATCGAAGAAACAATACCTTCGGGTTCATCCATACTGAAGAAGATAAAAAAAGGCATTCCCGGATGGGGACCACAGGAGTCGCAAATAGCTCGTGAAATTGAAGAATGTGGCATCGATCTGCCCGCAATTGTTATTCAAACCATAGAAGCAAGAATCGACCTGGAACAGGAGGCCAAACGTTGGAACATTCTTCGCTCAGAATCTCCAGAACAGACTGAACAGATATTGGATGATATGGAAGATTCCGTCAACGAAGCAAAAACAGAGAACGAAAATTACTTTTTACTTTGTTCGCAACTTGAAAAAGTTATTACAAAAGAGGTTGTGAGACTATTCCCGGTAATAATTAATTCTTCGTCGGAAAATATCATAAAACTTAAGGATATTCTGGTAGATCATATTCCAGGTTTGGCCGCAAATCTGACCGATTTAATTAGTGAGGCAAACGCAAGTGAAAATTAACCCAATTCCATCACCCGATCAACACATTTGGGTATCTCTTCCCTGTTGTGAGTTACAAAGATGAGTGTTTTTCCGGGTTGCAGGCAATAAGCCTCCACAATTTGTATGCATTTTTTTCGGTTAACAACATCGAGTCCGTGAAAAGGTTCGTCAAGTATGAGCAACTCAGGATTCTTAACCAGCGAGCGGGCAAAAAGCACCAATCGTTGTTCACCCGATGAAATTCTCATAAATGATCGTTCAGCAATATGAATGATTGACAGTTGCTCCATTAAATATCTGGCAATACGCGACTGTTCTTCTGTGCAGGTTCGAAAAAGTCCGATACTGTCGAAAAAGCCTGATTCTACAATGGCAAGACAGTTAGCTTGCTGCCTGTAATACAGGTGCATTTCGGATGAAGTAAACCCGATTCGTTTTTTAATATCCCATATGCTTTCTCCCGATCCTCGTCTGCAATCGAACAGGCTCAGATTTTTGGAATATGCCTGGGGGTTATCGGCAAATATATAACTAAGAAGAGTTGATTTCCCCGAACCATTTGGTCCCAGCAATGCCCATTTCTCGCCTCTTTTAATCGACCAGTTAATGCCTTTGCAAATTATCTGTTCACCATATGAAATCTCTATATCTCTCATTTTAACGACCTCATTATACTCATCATTGCAAACCGGGGGAATATACTTCCAGTCGATTACAGATTGGAAGAACATTTCTTTTGTTGGCTGAAACATATTGAAAAGCTTTGTTTCGATCTTTGAAATAACTTCACAATTATTCATTTCAAGGATATGCGTTGTACAAACAGGTATTTCATCTGCTGAGGGGACAAGAAAAAGCAACTGAAAACCGCAATTGTTTAACTGTATGAAAATTTTCTCGAGCGATTTATGCGAAGCTGCATCAAGTCCAATAAAGGGATTGTCGAAAATAAGCATCCGGGGATTTTCCAGCAGAATTTTTGAGATTACCAGTTTGCGGAGTTCTCCGCTCGACAGTTGAATTAGTCGCCGGTCCATCAATTTTTTTATATTGAATATGTCGTAAACCTGGCGAATTGTTTCGGAGTCTGTGTCATTGGGATGAAAGAGGTCGGAAACAAAAGGAGCTGAATCTAGCTCTGAATTGTTAAAACGCTGCTGATAGTACATTTCGCGATAATCGGCCATTGAATAAGCCGCTTCGAAACTTACAATTCGTATGTGTCTGTTAAGGTTCAGGAGTTCTTTCTCTCTTCTGGCCGTTTCAAATTCATCCAGAAAGTTGTATTCAATTTGTCCTTCTTCAATGTAATACCGCCCGCAGAGAACCTGCGAAAGAATCGATTTACCGCTTCCATTAGGACCAATAACCGACCATACCTCACCTCTGTTTATTTGCCAGTCGATTGGTTTAACAAAAGAAGAATTTGGAATTCGGGGAAGAATGGTGCGAAGTGTTATGAATGAAGACATATGAATTATTTGAAAACAGTTTCTTAGCAGCAAAAGTAGCGATATTTGATAAGTTTAAAAGTTTGAAGTTTGAAATTCAAAAGGTCATAAATAAAAAAAATGCCACACTTGTATGAAGTATGGCACTCTATTGAGTTGTTTTAGGGTTATTGAATAGTAATTAATACAGACTGTTTTCTTTCTGAATTGATTGTTAATGAAACAAAATAATTACCACTATTCAATAAGTTAAAATCATTCTTTACCCTGAGGAAAAGTGTATGGCGTCCTTCAGTCAAATTGCTGATATCAATCTCCCCGACTATTCGTCCATTCAAATCAATAACTTGAATGCTTTTAGTCTGTTCTGATTCTTCATTGTTGATGTAAACCGAGACAGCAAACAGATCGACAACCGGATTCGGATATACCTGGATAATCTTTTGTTTTGAATCCTTCCCAGATTTATCGTATTCCAATGTTGAAAACGCAGATGCATAACCCATAGCATTATCAGTTACTCCTTCAGGCATTGGTAATGGCTGGTTGACAGTTTCTGAACTACAAGTATCGCATCGGACAATAGAGTCGACAACAATAAATGAGGTATACGAAGTAAGAAGATTGTATTTTATACCAAGAGAAGTTATCTCCTCAATAATAGCCGAGTCTACCGGATAACTAATGTTTGAGTAATCGTCGAGTAGTTGTATCCGCTTGCGTGCCCATAAATACATTAAAGCCTTATTCTCTTCTTTTGCCTTATAATTATTTAGTTCAAGTGAGCCTAAATAATTGCCACTACCCGAAACACCAGTAATATTAATCTTTCCACCTAATGAACCGTTGTATTTTCCATAAAGAATAACAGGTCGTTCAGCAAAGATATCGGGTATATTTACAGGTTCAACATCATAGGCTTCAAAATTCTCAAAGGCAGCATTAATATTAATAAGTACCGGGGCATCGATGTAAGTCTTAAACAAGTCCGCTTTTTCCTGAGCTTCAGCTTCGGTTGTGGCAATAAATGGTTCTCCCTGTCCCACATGCGCCATGCCTTCTATTATATATCGGTTTACAGAACTGCCAATACCAAATGTAAAGAAATTAGCTTCACTTAAGTTGTCCCTGATCAAATCAAAAGCTTCGCGTTCTACATCAACATAACCATCTGTCATTATAAGGAAAATACGGGAAAAATCAGCCGTTCCCTCCAGAGACAAAGCCCTAATCAGTCCCGGGAGCAACTCGGTGCCTCCACTGCCACTTTGATTTTCTATGGCTTCAATTGCGGCACTTATGTTTGCTGTAGTTGCATCAACCGATACCGGGCTGAAGAGATAGTTATCACCTGCAAAAAACAGGATATTAAACCGGTCAGTAGCCTTTAAACTACCTAGTACCTCAGCCATTAACCTTTTCGAAATGGAGATTGGAAAACCAGACATTGAGCCAGAAACATCCATAATAAACACATATTCACGAGGTGGAATATCACTTGCTTCGGGATGTTGAGGTGGTTGCATCATAGCCAGGAAAAAGTTCTCTTTTTCACCCTTATAAGCAAGCAATCCGGTTTGAATGGAGTTCCCCGATAAGCTGTACTCCAAAATAAAATCTTTATTTCCCTTTATATCTGTGCTATCATCGGGAATAACTGATACTTCTTCTTCGGAATTAAAGACAATAGGAATATCCGGGTTTGAGATACAGGTAACCTCACTTACTGGCATACCAGCATTTATTTTAACCTGGATATGAAAATCATAGAGAGGATCTTCATTTTCGTGTTGATATGGGCCCTCAGTCCATTCACTCCCTCCATTACCGGTATACCTTGGTCCAACTACAGTGGGATAAACAAATTCATAAACCGATTCCGTTGGGACAAGCAACTCTGTATATCGCATTTCAATTTCAATAGTATCGCCAGGGAGAATATTAGCAACACTCATCTGAAAAACATTCGCAGTCATCTGTTCAAGTAACGTTGCTGTATTTCCATTTGCAAGGGCACTGTCGTATATCTGCTGTGCTTGTTTTCGTTCAACGACATCTGCTATCATTAAACGATTTCCGATTCGCATATGCAAATAATAAACAGCCGCACGAGTCGAGGCCGGAAAAACATATTTTGCTTCAATAGCACGTGTACCTTCATTCGTATAAACCTGCTTAATGGTAACATCGGCAATAACACCGGCTATAATAACATCGGCACTGCTCAGTTTAAGAGGCAGTGCATCAATTGATGTATCACTGTTTGGAATATAAAAGCGAGGTGAATAGGTTCGATCTTCAACTGTATCTTCCTGTGCTGCCAATTCAACAAATGGCAGAAAAAAGAATACTATAATCAGAAGATTTTTTAGGTCAAAACAGCCTGGTTGAGTATAAAATCTCTTCATAAGGTTGTGGTTTAAGTTAACAATCAAGGATTTAATTGTTAGATGAATAATCAATCAAAAAGGTTGCTTTTAAAACAATTAACTTAAACTACCATTTAGTTACTCGAAAGGCTAATTTCTAATTTTTAACATCTTTCCAGTTCCACCATTTTAATTTTTCAGGATCCTGGAGTGATTTGTCAGTATTTGCATAATACACAGCACACCGAAATACATATAATAAACAGCGATCCTGAGTAACACCAGCAAATTTATTTGATAACTGATATAACACTTCGGGATCTTCATTTTTCAAATCAGAAACCTTGTGGATACCAATGTTCCAAAGATCACTGGCGATGGACTTGCCAACACCGGGTATTTCCATCAATTCCTTAATGGAAATGTTTTTAGCCTTCTGCATTAAATCCTTTTATACTTAGCAAAGTTCCAGATTATTTCCGAAGGAGAACTTTTAACGTTTTTCTGATTTGAAGCATGTCAATTTTTCTAAACCCGGCTTTCTCTGCAATTATTATCGAATTACGGAAATCATTTACTGAAACGTGACCTGCAGGTTCCATGAATAGGAGCATTCCATCTTTTTTCAGCATTGAATACAAGTTCGAAAACAGACTCACTTTATCTGGTATTTCATGGGCGACGGCACAGAGCAAAATAAAATCGATTGTCCCGTTTAAATCGGCATATACATTCTTATCCTCTTCAATAAGTCTCGATTCAATGAGATGATCCAAACCAGCATCTATCGCCCTTTTTTCAAGCTTCTCAAGCATTTTTTTCTGGATATCGAAACAATATACCTTGCCTGCATCACCAACCATACTGGCCATGGGAAGACTAAAATACCCCATTGCGCTGCCAAAATCCACTGCTTTCATTCCGGGGTTAATGTATTGGCCGAGAATTTTATCAGGATTGTGACGATATTTTCTGATTGGATTAATTAACACATATCCGAGCCACCAGGGACAAACTCTTCTTTTCATATCAAGAAAGATTTAAAATTTAATTTAAAGGTATTCTACAAATGGTTCTTTATTGTTTCGTTTTCGGTAAAGTACCTTATTTATACGGTAAAATACGAAATTTAAAGGTTAAAATAAATACCCATTGAGTTTACAGAGCATGGAGCTGATAGTATATTCAGAGACCAGTTATATTCCGGAGTTTGAAGTTAGCTACTATTTAGTTACTTTTGCGAACCAATTTTAATCATTCGTATGAATCCTATATTATCTATTGGCGTGAGCCTTGTAAATCTGGCATTATTGGGTTATACCATTTTTTTTATCAGGTTTTTCAGAAGAAGAACTACCGATAAAAAAATATTGCTGTTTTTGATTCTTGGAGTAATTCTGGATATTTCATCTACAATTTGTATGATTATTGGATCGTCGAACGGTCCATTAACCTTGCATGGATTGATTGGTTATATAGCACTGCTTGGCATGATTACCGACACTATTATAATCTCCGGATATACCTCAAAAAATGGTCTGCAACAGGCATTCCCGTCAAGAATAGTTAAAGTTACCACTGTTTTTTATGCCTATTGGATTATTACATATATTACTGGTCTTTTGTTAGTATTCTTATTCCACAAATAGATAGCTTTTTGTAAATTTTTTTTCTAAGAAAAAAAACGAGGGTTATTAGATTATCACTGGGACAAACTATTAACAATTATCATTCATTTATCAACCATGCTGTTTTCCTTATAATATTCCCATTATATTTACGACGGTTTTTTTGGTCATAAAAAAGAGATTACTATGAGCGGTTTTTTTGGAAGTGTATCAAAGCACGATTGTGTAATGGATGTATTTTATGGTACTGATTATCATTCGCATCTGGGAACAAAGCGTGCTGGAATGGCATTCTTTTCAAAAGAACATGGGTTTCAAAGAGCGATTCATAGTCTGGAAGATGGCTATTTCAGAAATAAATTTGAACAAGATGTTAATGGATTTTCTGGTAAAATTGGAATTGGAGTAATAAGCGATAATGAGGCACAACCGATACTGGTTAACTCCCACCTCGGCCGCTTTGCCGTAGCAACAGTTTGCAAAATTGTTAATATTGATGAGCTGGAAGAACGGTTTATGAAGCAGCACCGGACTTTTTCCGAGACCAGCCAGGGCACAGTGAATCCCACTGAACTTGTTGCCATGCTTATTGCAGAATGTGATAATTTCGTAGCAGGTATTGAAAACGTATTTAATAATGTGAAGGGTTCTTGTTCATTAATGATACTTACAGAAAACGGTATTATTGCTGCACGGGATAAGTTGGGAAGAACACCAGTAATAATTGGGAAAAACAGTGTGGGGTATGCAGTAACCTTCGAAACATGTGCTTTTCCTAATTTAGGGTATGAAACCGTTCATTTTTTAGGTTCAGGTGAAATTGTTCGTCTTAATGCTGAAGGATTTGAACAATTGCGAAAACCCAACAAACAAATG
>JAHEEB010000812.1 GCA_024640925.1 Bacteroidota bacterium
TAAAATATTTCCTACGAAGATCTAAAACGGATTTTTGTAAAAAGTGAGCTTTCGATCTTCTTCAAAAGGAAAGTTGAATTTTTTATTGAACAGGTAAATAAACCCATTGCTATCCGTTCATCCAGTCTTTCCGAGGATTCAATAGCACAACCGTTTGCAGGAGTTTTCGATACCTTTATTGTACCAAACATCGATAGTACAAAGGAAGAAACTTTGGATAAAGTTTGTAATGCTATTAAGCTTGTTTATGCCTCAATATATTCTGATAGTGCCAAGACATATTTCAATAGCATTCATCATAAAGTTGAGGAGGAAAAAATGGCAATTGTCCTCCAGGAGCTGGTTGGCAACCAATATGGCAATTACTATTATCCGCACATAAGCGGTACGGCTCAATCGTACAACTACTATCCAATAGCCAATATGAAGCCTGAAGAAGGGTTTGCTGTTGCTGCTGTTGGTCTTGGCTTTTATGTGGTGGGTGGAAGAAAGTCATACCGATTTTCTCCAAAATACCCAAAAGTTGAAATTTACTCCACTAAGGATCTGTTAAATAGTACACAGGTCGAATTCCTTGCTGTTGATTTATCTAAAAATGATATTGACTATCTGAACGAAGGAGAATTAGCCTCTATTGCAGTTTTGGATATTAGCAAGGCCGAAACACACGGCACTATCAACCACTGTGCTTCGGTGTACAACCCAGATAACGATAGTGTTGAAGCCGGCTTGAACAAATATGGCCCCAGGGTAATCAACTTTGCCGATATCTTAAAGTTTAATTATATACCATTGGCACAAACCATTGATATAATGTTGAACACAATTGAAGAAGCACTTGGTTCACCAGTGGAGATTGAATATGCTGTTGATTTAAATCCTACGGTCGACGATTTACCGTCGTTTTATTTGTTGCAAATTAAACCTCTTATAGGCAGGCAATTAAGCGATAATATAAACCTGGATGAGGTTGATAAAACCAAGGCCTTGTTATATACCAAATCGAGTCTGGGGAATGGAATTATAGAAGATATTTATGATGTGATTTATATCGATAATGAAAAATTCGATAAAATGAAGACCATTGAAATGGTAAAGGAAATTGAGCAACTTAACAATATTATGATAAAACAAAACCGGAAATATATACTGATTGGTCCCGGAAGATGGGGTACCCGTGATCAGTTTCTTGGAATTCCGGTGGTATGGTCTCAAATTTCCAATGCCAAAGTGATTATTGAAATAAGCCTTTCCAATTTTCCTTTAGACTCATCACTTGGCTCTCACTTTTTCCATAATATAACCTCGATGAATATTGGATATTTTTCTGTGGTTGATACTTCTGAAACTGATTTTATCCAATGGAATATGTTAAACAAACATCACCCCTTGCATAAAACCAATTATTTCAGACATATACGATTCGAAAAACCACTAAAAGTACTTATGAATGGAAAAGAAAAAACATCAGTCATAACAATTTAAAACATCTTTATGCAAGACCTTACTGTTGGCATATTTGACGAACACATACTAATGCAACAAGGCCTTTGTGCTTTGCTCAACGATGTAGCTTCAATTCATATCACTTTGTCATGTAATGAGTCAGATAAACTTTTGCCTTCTTTAAAGTCAGAGCCGGTAAATGTATTAATCCTCACTATTCATGAATTTAACAATAAGGTAATTGAGCTGGTTAAAACGTTGAATTTTAGCTTCCCACGGACAAAAATCCTGGTCATTTCTTTCCAAAATCAGGAGGAGATTATTTTAAAAACGATAAAAGCCGGGGCGAAAGGTTTTTTATCGAAAAGTTCAACAAAGGAAGAACTGGTTGAAGCCATATATACAATTCGTAGTGGTTACGATTATTTCAGTACCTCAATTACACAATTATTACTTACCAGATATGTCAACGACATTAAGTCGGTAGATACGGAGCAGCAGGCAAATATTAAAAGTTTAAGCACAAGAGAAGTGGAAATACTTAAATTATGGGGAGAGGGATATGCTAACCCAGATATTGCCGATAAACTTTTTATCAGCGTTCGAACTGTGGAATCGCATAAAAACCATATCATGCAGAAGTTAAACCTGAAAACTACTGTAGATATGGTAAAGTTTGCAATAAAAAATAACTTGATTGAAATTTAAGTGTCTGAAAATTAAATCATTTCTATATATTGATAAATCGAAATTTTGCTTGTTTTTTTTCAATAATTAACTTAACTTATATAATTCAATAGCATAAATACATATTCATGAGAAAGTTAAGTTTAATTTTATTTATTACCCAACTGACAGTTTTTGTATTTCCACAAAATGATGAGAATCGAATCCGGGAGGAAAATGTCAGTAATTATCTTGAAAGTATTAGAAATAATGAAGCTTTTCTAAGAAAATTTTTTCAATCTATGCCTAAAGGTGGAGACCTTCACCATCATTACAGCGGATCGATATATGCCGAAACCTATCTGAAATTTATAGAATCTAAAAATGCCTGGATTAATTCAGAGAATTTTGAAATAAGTCTGACCTTACCACAGCAGCCTGATAAAGAGCACTGGGCGAAAATAAGCAAATTAAAGGAATTGGGGAAATGGGAATCAATAAAAATAAAACTGTACCAAACTTGGTCAGTAAAATATTATGTCGATAACGGATTCGGGTTACCACCTGATGAGCAATTCTTTTCAACCTTTAGTAAGTTCTCTGTCCCAAAGGATTCAACTGTAGAAGAAGGTTTGAAGGAGTTAGTTATACGCGCCAAATATGAAAAGACCAGTTACATCGAAACCATGTTTAGCAGTATAAAATTTGATACATCCTTTTGTTTTGAAAATAAATATAAAGCCATTCTGCTTAAGATGCAGGAAAACAGAGATCCATCAATTCAGGATACCCTATTTAACCTTTATCAAAAACTCACCAAAAATAAATACTATTTAAGGTGTGCTGATTCCTTTAATAATACTCTGGTAAAACAAACAAAAGAATTGAGCCCGTATGAAAATGATTGTCTGGTTCGTTATCTGAATTATGTAAACCGA
>JAHEEB010000813.1:0-1345 GCA_024640925.1 Bacteroidota bacterium
CGATCCCTTTGGAAATTACATATGTTTTGATTATCGTGAAAGCAAGAGTAATCCATCCATTGTGTTTTTTGATCATCAGCAAGATGATGATTGTATAAAAAATATATGTGGTTCTTTTAATGAATTTTTAAGCATACTTCCCGATTTTTAATGCATCAGGAAATGATAAATATGGACAAGAATATAACCTGGAAATATGATACCCAGATTAATGATGAGGTAATTAAAAAAACCGAAGAAATTCTGGCTGTTGTTTTTCCTGAAGATTATAAAATGTTTGTAAAAAATCATGATGGAGGGTATCCTGATCCGAATTTGTATGATTTTCCTGGAAGAAAGGAGGCTGTTTTCAGCGATTTATTGTCATTGGACAGGAATTCGGAAAATAGTATTGTTGAGGTTTATTTTAGCCACCGCTATTGGTTGCCGGCAGAAATCATACCATTTGCCTGCGATCCGTTTGGAAACTATATCTGTTTTGATTACCGGTCAGACAAGTTAAACCCTTGCATAGTTTTTTATAATCATAAATTGGAAGATTATAACCCGCACAATCTGAATTTTATTTGTGCCTCTTTTACTCAATTGCTTGAAATGCTTTATGGTTATGAATAATATAATACTCCTTTGTTATGAAATGAATCGAGATCAGAGGCAATCCTGAAAACTCTTTAAATTCCTGGGCTGTTACTTCATTTAAAAGATCGAACATTGCAGATTCGATAAAAGTTGTTGCAGATTCGACGAGGATCGTTGCAGATTCGATAAAAGTTACTGCAGATTCGACGAGGATCGTTGCAGATTTGAAAAAAGTTACTGCAGATTCGACGAGGATCATTGCAGATTCGATAAAAGTTGTTGCAGATTCAACGAGGATCGTTGCAGATTTGAAAAAAGTTACTGCAGATTCAACGAGGATCATTGCAGATTCGGGGAGTGTTCGATGAAATGTGTCAAAACATTGATATTTTGCCGATTAGTCTAGTTAACATTGTTTGTTTCAACTTCTTAAAATGTATTGGAATCAGGGTTAATCCATTCCTTCTGTATTTCGTTCATAAAATCGCTTGGCATCTTTTGGAAATTCATAGCTGCATGGCCCGGCTATGCAACCTCCCTCGCAGGCCATAACTTCAATTAGTTTGCTATAGCATTTTTTCGTATTGGAAATAGACATGAGCAACCGGAGTTGTTTTTTATCTATGCCATTTACCAGCATTGTGCTTATTTCGCTATCAGATGCTTTCTTAACCGCTTCGGCAACACCACCGGATTGACAATAATCTCTTGATTGCTTACTGGCTGTATAATTTATTTTTAGATTATCACATTCCATTATGGATAT
>JAHEEB010000813.1:1355-3044 GCA_024640925.1 Bacteroidota bacterium
GGATATCTTCCAGCCATTCAGAAGACAAGCAAGTTCTTCAAAGGTCATAACCCAGTCCACATTCGGATCTTCCTTTCCTTCTTTACGTTTTGCAACACATGGACCAATAAAAACTACAGGCACATCTGGGTTTTCTTCTTTGCTCTTTTTTGCCGTATATGCCATAGGTGATAAAGTGGAAGAAACGAAAGGTGCCATCTCTGGTATATGGTTCTTCACAGCCAGCTTCCACGAAGGACAGCAGGAGGTTGTCATAAAAGGTTGTCCTTCATCAAGGCGCAGTTTTAGTTCAGAGGCCTCGTTTATTGTTGTTACAGATGCTCCTTCGGCTACCTCGGTTACATGTGTAAATCCCAACCTGAATAAAGCATCAAAGGTAGCTCCTGGTGGCACATCAAACTGTCCGAACACTGATGGTGCTATAATAGCATTTATAGGACTATTGCTTTTAAGAAGCTTCATGATGTCAAACAAATCAGTGGTTTCCATGATAGAACCAAACGGACAGGCATTGATACATTTACCACATAAAATGCATTTTTCCTCATCAATGGATTCAATTCCGTTTTCATCCTTTGATATAGCCTTTACCGGACACGATTCTTCGCAGGGCACAGGCATATAAATTATGGAATGATAAGGACACAACTCCTTGCATATTCCGCAATTCACACATTTATAAGGATCGATATGAGCTTTTCCTTCATTGTTGCGGGTTATAGCCTTTTTTGGACAGTTAATCATGCAAGGCTGGGCAATACAACCTTTACACAGGTTAGTTACAATATAATTTGCCTTTACACACGATGTGCAAGCCTCATCGACCACAGTTAAAAACCTGTTGGCTTTGTAACCTTTATTTACTACTTTATCGGCATAAAATGAAAGGCTGTCCAGTTCATCTTTCTCATCTTTGCTGCCAAATCCCAGAATAGCCATAATCTTATATTTAACAACCGCTCTCATCTTATGTTTACAGCATCGTTCGCTACCATTTTGCCTGTGGCTTATTTCAATGGGTATCCTGTCTATCTGCCTTAATAGATCATCATCTTTGAATAACTCTGCCATACGCATCAGCAAATCCCTGCGTATAATCATCACATTATTAACAAAAGCCATATTTTTTAATTATTTCAGATTTTACCTTCCATAAGGAATGAACTTACAATTTCAATTGCCCCTTAAAATCCTTTTAGGCTTTAAGGGGCAAAAGAAGTATACTAATGAATTTTGTAGAAATCCGTCTGTTATTTTTGAAAAGCTTTTACATATAATTCTTTAATTTCACCAATTGAAGGATATCGGGGATTAGCCCCTGTACACTGATCATCAAATGCAAGTTCAGATAAATTATCAACCTTTGAAAAGAATTCCTTTTCTGGTACTCCTGCTTCTTTTAAACTTAATGGAATTCCTATGGAAACCTTTAACTTATCTATGGCACTGATTAATGCTTCCACCTTATCTTCAGGGGTATTTCCCTGTAAGCCCAGATAATCTGCCATACGGGCATAACGCTGAATGGCATCGGGATACTTGTATTGAGGGAATATAGCTTGCTTACGTGGCGAATTGGTTGCATTAAACCTGATTACTTCATTTATCATTAAAGCATTTGCTAATCCGTGAGGCAGGTGAAACTCTGCTCCAAGCTTATGGGCCATAGAATGGCAAACACCAAGGAAT
>JAHEEB010000814.1 GCA_024640925.1 Bacteroidota bacterium
ACGGAGCTGTAAATGGTGATGTTGTAGATAATAAATTATGGAGAAGTGGACAAGCGCTTGAAAGTGAACCGCAAATATTTCAGGCTATTGAAGTTGAAGGGGCTGGAGGTAATTCTTGGTTAAGAACAACTGATTCTGAATATAAAATGCTGAACCAATTAGCTGAAGATTTAGGAGGTGTAGTAGGAAATACATATCCAAAAATCACAGGGGAATTAAAAATAGTTTCTGAAAACTCTTATTGTGTATCTTGTCAAGGTATTATACAACAATTTAACGAGATGTTTCCAAATATAAAACTCATATTAATAGATGGAGCAAAATAATTTTACAGAGTTCTCTATTATTTGTAATGATAGAAAACATTTAGAAGCTACCATTCAATGGTACAATAGAAACTACAAAACTAACTTTGAAATTATCGAATATACCTTTGATGAAGTGAACTTTGCAAAAATTCGAGTAAGTATATACAAAATATCTGACATTTTTTCGATTGGTTATCAATTTGGAGTAAAAGAACAAAAATTAAGGGAAATGGGCGAAATCGACTGGTAACTCCCAGCTCTATTGCATGTCTGCACTAACCAGACAACCAAATGGAAATACTTAAATACTCCTTAAGGGGAGTATTTAAGAGAGAGAATTGCAATTAAAAATTGATTGTAATGAGATTTTTAAAAATATATATTTTAGTTCAATTTAAGAAGAATAACAAACCACAAAGCTGGCGCGGATTTGTAATCTGTGACAATAACACAGCTCGATAAGAAACTGCCGAATTGGAGAACATATTAGATGTTCACTTAATTTAAAAACAATGAAAAAAAATTTAACATCTGAAGAAATATTAAAACTCTCAAAAGAGGATTTTATTAAATACATGGAATCCATTAAAGAGGAACAATACAGAAATATAAAAGATGTTGGCGACCCTAATTACCCTAATTATTCTTACGATGAAAAAGTAGGGTTTTGGTGTGAAAATCTAAATAGGCAAATGAGATTGCAAGTTGAAAAAGGGTTAGATGAGTATATTATTTTTAACCCTTTATGGCATGAAGCAATGAATAGAATAGAACCGGATTTTGAAAAAATAATGGATAAAGTTTTTGAGAGATTTTTATCTTTTAAATGGGAATGGAGCAAAGTAGAATATTTAAAAAGAATAGGTAAATCGTAATGACAACAGACAAATTCAAGAGACCTACAATGGCCTAATGTTAAAATACTTACAATAAAATTAATTTTCAATGATTAACCAAAAAAGATGCTAAAAACTTTATCACCTATTTCACTTTTATTCCTTCTTATTACAAATGGAATATCTCAGGAAAATAACATAGCTCTTCTTTCAAGACCCCATCAGGATTGCATCATGCTCCGCTGGGCACCCGCCAACCCTCAAACCTGGAGACTGGGCAGTGAGTATGGCTATGCAGTGAAGCGTTACGCCGTTTTAAAAGACAAAAAAGTACCGAAAGAAATAACGGAAGTACAATTAAACCAGACACCCCTGAAGCCACAACCTATTGGAGCATGGGAGAAGTACGCCGATGATAAATATGTGGCTATTGTAGATGTTGTTTCCGGGGATGTTTACGAAAAGCTAAATGCTCTAGCTGAAGCCTGGGTTGATATAGACGAGAATAATTTATATCAATTGGAGACAAATTATCCTGAATTATTCAAATTAATAAAAAGTGAAATTGATAAAGTTAAAACGATTCTATGAGTATATTTAAAAAAACAGGTTATATAAGGGTGCTTACGTTGGGCCTCCCTTTCGGAATTGGCTGTTTGATTGTTGGAATACCATTGTTTAAAGAAATTCCAAACAATGATAAAGAACTGATAATGCATGAAGGATTTTTAAGTTCTTTTGGAGAAACAGATTATTATTCTAAAAAAGCTGATAATGAGAGAAATGTATTTTGCATTAAAATTGGCGATAGTACATTTTATACTGACAGAAGAAAAGAAAGGGAAATCATAGAGAGCTATAATTACCAGATTGGAGATTCAATAAAAGTTTGGACAGATTCAAATGATGTATTAATCAGACAACTATTTGTAAACAATAAAATTATAATGAGGTATGAGCCACCTTATTGGATGGCATGGTTTTTTACATTGGCTGGTATTTTCTTTACCATTATGTTAATATATTACTTGATAAAATATTTTTCAGACTTATTTGGAGGAGAAGAATCTATGGACGATAAATGAAAACTAAATAGAAGAATACTGACTTAAAATAGTAAAATAAAAACGAATAATTAATTTAATATTTATAAACATGAAAAACTTTCTCATTTACTCCGCACTAGTCTCAATTGCAATTTTCACTGCTTGTGGCAAAGATGATTTTGATGGTAGTGCCTGCATTAGTTTTACGCCTGCAAGCAATATTAAAGTTGGAGATACAATAACATTTACAAATTGTTCCACAAATTCTCCTTATTGTGCATGGAACTTTGGAGATAACACCAACACAACTGAAAAAAATCCTATACATGTTTATTCGGCAGCTGGCACCTATACTGTTTACCTTGCTGTTCAAGACGATGTATTTAAGGATATTAACGCGGATATGCGTATAAACGAATTAGACAGATACGGTAATTCCGATCTAATAAGTACCAATATTACAGTAGAATAACCCACAACCCATAACCCATAACTCATAACTCATAACTCATATCTCATAAACTAATGCTTAAAAAATTTTCAATTGGTTTTTTCTCATTATTACTTGGACTTACAAACATTTTTGCCCAACAGCCTAACCTTGCACTTCTTTCCAGTCCGCGAAAAGACTCTATTATGCTCCGATGGGCTCCGGCAAACCCTCAAATATGGAAATTAGGTAATGAGTATGGCTATGTAGTGAAGCGTTACACCGTTTTAAAAGACAAAAAAGTACCGAAAGAAATAACGGAAGTACAATTAAACCAAACACCCCTGAATCCACAACCTATTGGAGCATGGGAGAAGTATGCCGATGATAAATATGTGGCTATTGCCGGAGAATGTATTTT
>JAHEEB010000140.1 GCA_024640925.1 Bacteroidota bacterium
CTGTGCTTTTGCACGAAAGTGTCGACGGACTGAATGTTAAGCCTGATGGCACCTATGTCGATGCAACCTTTGGCGGTGGAGGTCATTCGCGCGAAATACTCAGCCGCCTGCAAAATGGAAAACTGGTAGCTTTTGACCAGGATGCTGATGTCCTCGATTACTTACCGACTGATGAACGATTCTTGTTTGCTCAGCAGAATTTCCGATTTCTTCGAAATTTTCTGAAATACTATAAAATTTCTGAGATCGATGGGCTTCTTGCTGATTTAGGCGTTTCGTCACACCACCTGGATGCTGCAAATCGCGGATTTTCTTTCCGGCATAATTCGGTAATCGACATGCGAATGAACCAGAATTCGGAGTTTTCGGCAATTGAACTGCTCAATACATATTCTGAAGAACAACTGCAAACAATCTTTTGGCAATACGGAGAGCTGAATAATTCACGAAGACTGGCAAAGCAAATTGTTAGCTACAGAATGAGCAGTAGTATTGGCAGCACACGCGATTTAATCGAGGCAATATCTGGCTGCATGCCGCGTCAAAGCGAAAATCAATTCCTCGCTAAGTTGTACCAGGCAATTCGCATTGAGGTGAATCATGAAATCGATTACCTGAAGGAACTACTGGAACAAACACTGGAGTTCTTAAAGCCAGGTGGGCGACTTGTAGTAATCAGCTACCATTCTATTGAGGATAGAACTGTAAAAAACTTTATGCGATCAGGTTCTTTCGAAGAAGAAAAGCCTTTTAGCTTATATGGGAACGAACAAAAAATTTTTCGCCTGGTAAACAAAAAAGTAATTATTCCGGGAGAAAAAGAATTGGCAGTTAATAATCGCGCCAGGAGCGCTAAACTACGAATAGCAGAAAAAACATAAATATGCTGGGAACTGGAAAAGATAATGTTGAATTTGTCGATTCGAAAGTAGAGAGGGATGAAATCAAAGGTCCTTCCCTGAAGTCGTTTATTAATGGCAGCATTATAACCGGGAAACTAATTGCCCGCAATATTACATACATACTGTTTCTGGTATTTCTGGCCATTATATATATAGCTAACAGATACCATGCAGAGCGTATGGTGCGCCAGATTATTACTGCACGAGAAGAACTGAAAGATTTGAGAGCAGAGCAGATTACTACTGCTTCGGTTTTAATGAATTATAGTAAACCTTCTACAATTGAGGATATGGTTGAACAAAGGGGTTTGGGGATTAAACAACCCATAAAACCTCCATTTAAAATAGTACTGGATAAATAAGAATGTCGATAAAGAAAGACATATTATGGCGTATTGGCCTGGTTTACATAACCGTATTCCTTTTTGCCCTGGTTATCACTTCTAAGGTGATGTACTTACAATTCATTAAAGGTGAGGAATGGAAACAAAAATCGGAGGAGGAAAGGGTTAAAAACTTTAAAATACCGGCTCACAGAGGTGATATTTATGCCTGCGATCTCAGGCTGTTGTCAAGTTCTGTGCCTTACTACGAAGTAAGAATGGATATGAAAGCAGATGGGGTAACAGACAAAGTATTTTATAAAAATATCGACTCACTTTCATATTGTTTGGCAACTCTTTTCTGGGATAAATCGAAGGATGAATATAAGAGAGCTCTGATAAATGCCCGCAAGAGGGGAGACAGGTACTATGCTGTAAAAACCGATGTAAATTATCTTCAGCTTAAGAAACTGAAGAAATTCCCGATTTTCCGGCTGGGTCGGTACAAGGGAGGAGTTGTATTTGCTGAAAGGAGTAAACGTGTCAACCCACACGAAAACCTGGCAACCCGAACTATTGGTTACCTGTCACAAGGTCAAAGTGGAAATATTGTTGGAATAGAAGGTGCCTACGATTCCTATTTGGCTGGTACCGAAGGTCTTCTGCGTAAACAGAAACTTTCGGGAAGCGACTGGATGCCAATTGACGATGATGCAAATGTGGATCCGAAAGACGGAAGTAGTGTTGTTACTACTATCGATGTCGATTTACAGGATGTTGCTCATCGGGCTTTGTTAAAACAGTTACAGTTACACCAGGCACAGTATGGTACTGTTGTGCTTATGGAGGTTGCATCGGGCGATGTAAAAGCTATCGTAAATCTCAAAGAATATAGTGGTACATACCGCGAAGTTTATAATTATGCCATAGGTGCGAGTTTAGAGCCGGGATCGACCTTTAAAGTGCCGGCTATCATGGCTGCACTGGAAGATGGTTATGTTGATCTTGATGATACTGTTGATACCAAAAATGGAACATTCAAATATTACGATATTACCATAACTGACGAGAGCGCTGAACATGGCGGATATGGCAGAATTTCTGTTCAGCAGGTTATTGAAAAATCGTCGAATGTAGGGATGGCAAAAATTATTACTGAAGCTTATAAGGGTAATCCTCGCCAGTTTGTAGATCATTTGATAAACATGGGACTGAACAAAGAACTTGGACTCGGGATAAAAGGTGAAGGCAAACCCATGCTGAATTATCCGGGAGAAAAATATTGGTCAGGTGTATCACTTGGACAGATGTCATACGGATACGAGGTCAAGATGACACCATTGCAGATTTTAACCTTCTACAACGCTATTGCCAATGAGGGAAAAATGGTAAAACCACGATTTGTGAAGGAAATAAGGTTTCACGGGAAAACTGAGCTTACTTTTCCAACTCAGGTAATTAAGTCATCGATTTGTTCACGCTCAACTCTTGGCAAAGTAAACAAAATGCTCGAAGGTGTTGTAACTGAAGGTACTGCTGTTAACCTGAAGGCTTCGAATTTTAAAATTGCCGGAAAAACAGGTACTACACAGATATTTAATGAAAAATACGGGTATAAGGGTAAAATGAGTTATCAGGCTTCGTTTGTTGGGTATTTCCCCGCAGAGAACCCGAAATACTCCTGCATTGTTGTTATCAATTCACCATCGAAAGATGTGTATTACGGAAACCAGGTGGCTGGTCCGGTATTCCTCGAAATTGCCAACAAAGTATACTCCACCAGTCTTTCTTTACAGGAAGCCATTAATGATAAAGGTAGCAAAATGGTCGAAATACCTTTTTCGAAAAACGGGTATTCAAAGGAAACCATCACAGCACTGGAAAAGCTAAATATTAAAACCGTAGTCGATAAGAACCTGGGAGATTGGGTATATACTCAAAAAGAAGACAACTGTATAAAGCTGGGAACGAAAAGAAATATTGAAAACCTTATGCCCGATGTAGTTTCTATGGGTTTGAAAGATGCTCTTTATTTATTGGAAAATAAGGGACTTATAGTAGAAGTAGTGGGCCGGGGTAGTATTAAGAAACAATCTATAATTCCTGGAACTAGAATAAATAAAGGCCAGAAAGTAGTATTAGAACTGAGTTTTACAGAAGGATAATGAAACAATTACGACAAATAGTAACAGAACCAGGTTGCCAGATAATTGGTGACGAATCAGTTCAAATTGAAAGACTGATTTTTGATTCTCGTCTTGCCCGGAAGGGAGACTTATTTGCTGCATTGAAAGGTACTGCAAATGATGGACATGAGTACATCCAGCAGGTAATTGACAAGGGTGTAAAATGTATCTTATGTGAAGATATTCCGACACCTGTACCAGCTGATGTAACTTTCATTAAATCTCCAGATACGCATTATTCCCTTGGCATAATAGCTTCGAACTTTTATGATAATCCTTCGAAGCAATTCAAATTGGTAGGAGTTACCGGCACAAATGGAAAAACCTCCATTGCAACGTTGTTGCACCGCCTGTTCACAAAGCTTGGCTATAAATGCGGACTTTTATCGACTGTAAGAAACCTGATTGGAGAAAATGAAGTGGAAGCAACACACACAACTCCCGATTCAATCACTCTTAACAGGCTTATGGCAGAAATGGTTACCGAGGGTTGCAATTATGTGTTCATGGAAGTAAGTTCACATTCAATTGACCAGAAAAGAATTGCCGGCCTTGAGTTCGATGGTGGAATTTTTACCAATATTACCCACGATCACCTCGATTATCATGTAACATTTGATAATTATATTAAAGCAAAGAAAGGATTTTTTGATTCGCTCAGCAAAGATGCATTTGCCTTAGTTAACCTCGATGATAAAAGGGGTATGATTATGGTGCAAAATACGAAAGCTTTAATAAAGACTTTCTCTCTGCAAAAAATAGCTGATTTTAAAGGTAAGGTAATAGAAAGTCACTTCGAAGGCACGCAAATGCTTATTAATAATAAGGAAGTTTGGACTCGTCTGATTGGTTCATTCAATGCAAGCAATTTGCTGGCAGTATATGGAGCGGCATGTCTGCTATATTCCAACGAAGCTGATATACTGATTCATATCAGCTCGCTTGAGACAGTAACCGGTCGTTTTGAATATGTTAATTCGCCCAATGGAATAACTGCAATTGTTGATTATGCGCATACACCCGATGCTGTAAAAAATGTGATTGATACGATAAACCAGATTCGGCCAGACGACAGTAAACTTATTACGGTGGTTGGCGCTGGTGGAAACCGGGATAAGACAAAACGACCCGAGATGGCCAGGCTGGCTGTATTAGGAAGCGATAGGGTAATATTAACATCTGACAATCCGCGCAATGAAGAGCCTCAGTCCATTATCGATGATATGCTGAAGGGTGTTGAAGGAATATACTCTTCAAAAGTACTCTCAATAGTAGATCGCCGCGAAGCTATTAGAACAGCCTGCATGCTTGCCGACAAAGGTGATATCATACTAATTGCAGGAAAAGGCCATGAAACTTATCAGGATGTAAAAGGTGTGAAGTCGCACTTCAGTGATAAGGAAGTAGTTGCCGAATTTTTTATGTTGGATCAATTTAAACAATAGATATGTTGTATTATTTGTTTGATTATCTGAATCAGTTTGATTTTCCGGGAGCCGGAATGTTTCATTACATATCATTTCGCTCTTCCCTCGCAGTAATTATTTCACTGTCTATCTCACTTCTTTTTGGAAAGAAAATTATATTATACCTCCAAAAGCAGCAGATTGGCGAAACAGTGCGTGAACTCGGACTTGAAGGTCAGATGCAGAAAAAGGGAACACCTACAATGGGAGGTGTTGTTATCCTTTCTGCAACTCTGCTTCCGGTTCTTCTTCTATGTAATTTGACGAACATTTATGTTATTCTCATGATTCTCACAACCATATGGCTTGGTTTTGTGGGCTTTCTCGACGATTATATCAAAGTTTTCAAAAAGAATAAGGAAGGATTACTTCCTAAATTTAAAATGCTTGGTCAGATTATTCTGGGGTGTATTGTTGCACTTACTATGTATTTCAGCGATCAGGTAGTTGTTCGGGAGAAGGTATTAAATGCTGAGGGGATGCCTATTGTTCAGACAGTGCGCGATGAACAAGGCAAAACAAAAGAAATATATCTGACAAAGGATGTAAAATCGACTAAGGTTAATGTTCCCTTTTTCAAAAACAACGAATTTGATTATGCCCGGTTGATTGGATTTATGGGAGAAGGAAGCCGGAAATATACCTGGATTGTCTTTTCTCTTATAGTAATTTTAGTTGTAACTGCTATATCAAATGGAGCCAATATTACTGACGGACTTGATGGCTTGGCGGCAGGAAATTCAGCAATTATTGGAATAACATTGGGTATTCTCGCTTATGTATCGGGCAATACCATTATTGCTGATTACTTAAACATTATGTATATACCTGATACAGGGGAGCTTGTGGTGTTTATCAGTGCTTTTATTGGCGCAGTTGTTGGGTTTTTGTGGTATAATTCATACCCTGCCCAGGTATTTATGGGCGATACAGGAAGCCTTGCGATTGGTGGAATCATTGCAGTTTTTGCTATACTCATCCGCAAGGAATTGTTAATACCGATATTATGTGGGGTCTTTATTGTCGAAAACATATCTGTTGTAATGCAGGTTAGCTGGTTCAAACACACAAAACGTAAATATGGCGAAGGTCGCAGGATTTTTCTTATGGCCCCGCTACATCATCATTATCAGAAAAAAGGATATCCCGAACCTAAAATAGTAACCAGGTTTTGGATTGTAGGAATATTACTGGCTGTGATAACTTTTGTAACACTAAAAATAAGGTAGTCTATGGAGAAACGAATTGTCATCCTCGGAGCTGGAGAAAGTGGCACTGGTGCTGCTGTACTGGCGAAAACGAAAGGTTTCGATGTTTTTGTAACCGACATCGGAAAAATCAAACCCCATTATAAAGAAATTCTTTTTAACTACGAAATCGAATACGAGGAAGAACAGCATACCGAAAGGTATATCCTCAATGCCGACGAAATAATTAAAAGTCCGGGCATCTCAGATAAGAATGAGCTTGTGCAGTTGATTATGAAGAAAAAGATACCTGTAATTTCAGAAATTGAATTTGCTGGCAGGTACACAACAGCAAAAAAGATTTGCATCACAGGTAGCAACGGAAAAACAACTACAGTATCATTATTGCACCATATGCTTAGAAGAGCTGGATTAAACTGCGGTATGGCTGGCAATGTGGGAAAAAGTTTTGCCATGCAGGTAGCTACAAAAGCATATGAATACTATGTGATAGAACTTAGCAGTTTCCAGCTAGATGGTATGTATCAGTTCAAACCTGATATTTCCATTTTGTTGAACATCACGCCCGATCATCTTGACAGGTATAATAACAATATGCAGAATTATGCCGATTCGAAAATGCGTATTACTCAGAATTTATCGGAGGACGACTACTTTATTTATTGTTCCGATGATGAGATTACCATTACAGAATTGGAAAAAATTGTGTTACGTGCCAAACAGCTCGAATTTAGCCAGACAAAGAAAGTTAAAGAAGGCGCCTATGTTGAAAACGAACAAATGATTGTTAAAGTTAACGAGGATGAGATGTCCGTGCCACTTTCTGAACTTTCGCTGAAGGGAAAACATAATACATATAATTCTATGGCGGCCAGTATTGCTTCCCGGATTCTCGAGATTAAAAAGGAAGTTATTCGCGAATGTTTGCAAGATTTTGCTGGCGTTGAACACAGACTGGAACGTTTTATTAAAGTTCATGGAATTGAGTTTATCAATGACTCGAAAGCTACAAATGTGAACTCAACCTGGTATGCTCTTGAATGTATGACTACCCCAACAATATGGATTGTGGGTGGAGTGGACAAAGGCAACGACTATTCGACTCTCACCGATCTGGTTAAAGAAAAGGTTAAAGCCATTGTTTGCCTTGGAGTCGAAAACGAAAAAATTCATAATGCCTTCAAAGGGGTTATTGAAAACATAGTCGATGCTTCGTCGATGAAGGAAGCAGTTAATAAGGCATATAAAATGGGCGAAAAAGACGACACCGTTCTTTTGTCACCATGCTGTGCAAGCTTCGACTTGTTTAAAAATTACGAAGATAGAGGTTCTCAATTTAAAGAATGCGTAAGGGAACTATAATTCTACACCATTAATTGTATAATATTAAAATGCCTGAAAGGTTAAAAAAATATTTTAAGGGTGATCCTGTAATCTGGGGGGTGGTTTTCGCCCTGGTTATTGTATCGTTACTGTCGGTTTTCAGCGCTTCAGGAACTCTTGCTTATAAGTACAAGGGCGGTAATGTAACGTATTACCTTATTAAGCATGGATCATTCCTGGTTTTCGGCATTTTTATTATCTATATAACACACCTTGTACCATATAATTATTTCTCTCGCATAGCACAGTTGTTTTTTTATATTTCTGTGCCCTTGCTTGGAATAACACTGATATTTGGCGCCAACATAAACCAGGCATCGAGGTGGTTGTCTGTTCCCGGAACAGGAATGACTTTCCAAACATCAGATTTGGCTAAGATAGCCCTTATCATGTTTCTTGCCAGAATGTTATCTCTCAGACAAGAAACAATAAAGAGCTACAGGCAGGGCTTCTTACCGCTTGTTGCACCGGTATTGGTTATCTGTGCGCTTATTCTTCCGGCAAACCTCTCCACTGCAGTTATTTTGTTTGCTGTATCAATTATACTCATGTTTATTGGAAGGGTGAAGTTTATATACCTGTTTGGTTTAACTAGTATAATCATAATAGCTCTGGTAGCACTTATTATTATTGCAGTAAATTCCGATTGGGAAGGTAGGTGGGAAACCTGGAGAAACCGTGTGGTAAATCATATGGAGCAAAGAGATGATAATGAAGGAGATAATTACCAGTCGGACCAATC
>JAHEEB010000141.1 GCA_024640925.1 Bacteroidota bacterium
GGGCTATCTTTCCGATCATATCAGCCTTAAATTTGCCTTGGTTCTTTGCGGAATATCGTTATTGGTTCCCTTATCGGTTTATACCTGGCTGATTATTTATCAGAAAGGCAATCAGGCATTATCCGGGTCAATGGATAGCCCGTCATAAGCCAGGAAAACGGAATCGGGTAATAATTTTTCTTCCTCAGAATATAATCCGAACCTATGGCTCAGATGAGTCAGATATGCAGTTTTTGGTTGAAGTTCCTGAATGGTTTCCAAGGCTTCGTTTAGATTGTAATGAGATATATGTTCTTCTTTTCGTAAGGCATTTATTACTAAAACTTTTAAGTTTTTAAGCTTTATTTTTTCTTCTTCCGGAAGGGTTTTTATATCTGTGAGATAAGCAAAATCGCCTATTCTGAAACCAAATATGGGTAATTTATCATGATAAGCCCTTATCGGTGTTACTTCCAGATTTTGTATATAAAATTTTTTATTTTCGATAAGGTGCATCGAAATTTGAGGCGCACCGGGGTAAGGCGTTTCTAAAAAAATATAGGCATATTCTTTTTTTAATGCATCCTGAACCCTGGCTTCAGCATACACGTCCACAGGTTTATTATTGATAAAATTAAACGGTCGCACATCATCCAAACCTGCAACATGATCTTTATGTTCATGGGTATATAAAACAGCTGTCAAATTAGTAACCTTGTTGTTCAACATTTGTTGTCTGAAATCCGGACCTGTATCTATAACAATGTTTAAATTCGAAACCTGTATTAATACAGAGGAACGTAA
Source organism: Bacteroidota bacterium (assembly GCA_024640925.1). Classification (GTDB taxonomy): domain Bacteria; phylum Bacteroidota; class Bacteroidia; order Bacteroidales; family UBA10428; genus UBA10428. The sequence goes on from JAHEEB010000141.1 coordinate 784, forward strand.
ACGTATATCGCGTATGTCATTCGATTGACAAACCCTGCATTTACAGGCAATTACAGGTATTCCATGCGATGTAGCAGTTCCTAAAAATGTAATTTTCATTGAGTATTGTTAAGTACATACAAATATATAGAATACAAGCACTGTAAAAATGTTTATTTTCGCATTGGTTTTAGAAAATTTAAACATTGAATAAAGAAACTATATATGAAGGGTAAACTATACCTGATACCGTCTACCATTGGCGATACACCTTTCGACAAAGTCATGCCATTGTACATAAGGGAAGTAATTAACTCAATAAGAATCTATATTGTAGAAAATGAACGTACAGCGCGTCGCCAGCTTATAAAAATGGGAATTACCATTCCGATAGACGAGCTTTCCTTCAAGGTATTGGATGAGCATACAAAAAAGGATTCTATTTATGAATATCTTAATCCATGCGAATCGCAGGACATTGGTTTGCTTTCTGAGGCGGGTGTGCCTTCTGTGGCTGATCCTGGGGCCGATATAGTTGAACTCGCTCACAAAAGAAACATACGGGTTGTTCCACTTGTTGGACCTTCATCTATCTTGCTTGCCCTTATGGCTTCAGGACTAAACGGACAGTGTTTTGCTTTTCAGGGCTACCTGCCTGTTAAGCGGCCAGAGAGAATAAAGAAAATAAAAGAATTGGAAATGCATTCAACTGCCTGCCGGCAAACCCAAATATTTATTGAAGCACCATACCGGAATAACCAAATGGTTGAAGATTTGATTGAAACCTGTCAATCACAGACTAAAATGTGTATTGCCTGTAACATAACTATGCCCGATGAATTCATCAGAACCCTTAGTATTGATGAGTGGAAGAAACAAAAACAAAAGCCATTTTTCTGATTTTAAAACTCTGATAAATACCAGATTTTACCAAATAAAAAAAGCTACAGTAACCTTTATTTCGGGCTACTGTAGCTTTTTTTTATAACTAAAATATTAATCTTCTTTAATAATATCAGTAAGTATCAAGCGATAATGCACAGGCATAAAAGGAGGAACAATATTAACGTAGGTGTAGGGATTATAAAATCCGGTTGTACCATATGCTGAGGTGTATGGACAAAGTATTTCAAGTGTGTCTTTTTGTTTCATATATTTAAGTGCCTTTTCAATAACAGGTCTTACAGGGAAGGCCTCATCATCACCATAGACCCAGGTAATTTCTTCCTTGGCTGTATTTAGCGGAAAGAAAACACGACCAAGGTGCGAGCTATAATAATCTTCGGCAAACCTTGCTACAATTCGCACTTTAACACTATCTCCACTGCTTATTGAATCGTAATACGATGGGTGTCCTTTATATAAAACATTATCGAAAAGAGAGTCTGCAGAAAAGGAATGAATCTCCTTAAACTTCATAAACATATCAGATGCATTTATTGTATCGTCCTCGATAATATCAAGCAATTTTATATCGTACACCACAGGCTCATAATTATAATAAGCAAAAGCATGGGGTATAACTACAGTAGCAGAATCACCTATATTAAAATGAACAAGAGCCGAATCCATACCCTTTATCAGGTTTCCTAGTTTAATACGACTTGGTCCATATACAAAATAGTTCGATTCAAATAATTTTACACCAGTAGCTGAGTCTGTACATTCAAAAATGGTTCCGTCAGTAAGTTTTCCGGTAAAAGAAACAATAATGGTTTGCCCCTTTATAGGCTTAGCACCTTTGGTTGCACTGGTATCGTTGTAAAATTTTAAATAAATATCGCTTCCAATATTATTTGATTCAGTAAAACCATGCGATTCAATATAAGTCTTTAGTTTATCTTTTGCTTCTTGCTCATCTTCCTCATATTGATTGTCAAGACATCCGGTATTCACCAATGCCATAATTAATCCGCCAATTAGAACCGTCCAATTCAGTGAAATCTTTTTCATTTGTTTAATGTTATTTATTCTGGTTATTAGATGGGAAAAATAATAAAAGGTTGCTTAACTGGTTTTTATAGAAACAATTTTTTTTATGAATTATTGTGCGTTGTTGTTACACCTTTACTTACTTTAAGCACTTCTACTTCGTAAATCAGTGATGTAAAGGGAGGTATAATGCCGGTAGAGCTTCCCGACTGTCCGAAAGCAAGTTCTGACGGCAAAATAAACAAAGCCTTTTGACCTTCTCTCATGGTAGCCAGACCATCCTCAATGCCTTTGATTACCTGCCATTCGGTACCAAAAACGAACTGGAACGGCTGATTTCTGCGTTTCGTGCTGTCGAAGAATTTACCGTTTAGAAAACGGCCTTCATAGTTAATCGTAATCGTGTCGCCTTTATTTATTGCAGGCCCGGTGCCAGGATTAATTACAAGGCAAATCATTCCGTTTTTATCGGGTTTGATATCAATTTTTTTCTCAGATAAATATTGTTGTAAAATAACTTTTTCATAATCACCAAAATCTTCAATCCAGTTAAGAAAAGCCACTTTTTCGTTCTCATATTCTGCTTCGGATTGTATATCGATTAAGCTGATTTTAATTTTTAAATAATCTTCTGGTTTAATGAAGCCCGGGAGGTCTGCTTCCAAGGTAGTTTGGAAGAAAGGAAGGGCTTGAAGAATAAATGTAGCGCTTTCGTCTTTTTGCAGAATCATAATACAATCTTCAATGGCACCCTTGTACTTTGGTTTTTCGAGCCTTATTTTACGGCGGCCTTCAAAAAAAACAGAATCATTTATTGTCAGATAGGCAATGTCAGCAGTAATATAATCGCCATTTTGGGGTTTTATTTCAGATTCTCCAATGGAATGCAGTTGATAATAAAATCCTTTGTTTGACTTAGTGAAACCTGGAAATTTTGAATCCTTTTTACAGGAACCCAGTATTAAAAGTGAGATAATCAGAAAATAAGGTATTCTCATAGTTTTATTGATTAGAAACCGATGTTAGTTCTACTTCATACACAATGATGGAACGGGCAGGTATTTTGTCTCCGTCTCCGGGCAGACCGTAAGCCAGATGGGGAGGCATGATAAACCTGGCTTTGCTGCCTTCTTTTAATAGAAGAATTCCCTGTTCGAGGCCTGCTCCAACGTCGCCTTGTCCGACAAGGAAGGTTTTCGGACCTTTCTGATCAGAACTATAACAGAGTGTCCCATCTATCAACCAGATAGAATAATTTATAGTAGCCAGGAGACCTGTTTCGGTTTGTCTTCCTGTTCCCTCTGTTAATATCTGATACCACAGGCCTGTCTGTGTTTCTATCATGTTCCAACCTTGCCTGCTAATGTATCCTTTAATTATTTCATGATCTTTTTTGATCAAAATTCTGTTAACTTCTTCCAGCTGTTTTTTAACCTGGGTTCTATCCATATCAGGTTTATTCTCATTGCTCTTGCAGCAGGATAATCCCAAAACTAAAAGAATAGCAATAATTGTATTTATTTTAATTTTAATCATTCAATAGTTGATCTTTATAGAGAGGAAGTAAGTCGATAAGCTTGGCAATTGTATTAACCAAATTATCTTTTGATTCTCCACCTGCAGCATTCATGTGTCCACCTCCCTCAAAATGTCTTTCAGCAATCTCATTTACTGCCATTTTACCCCGGGAGCGAAAGGAAATCCTTACAATGTCTTCTTTTTCGGTTAATAAAACCGACATTCTTACACCTTTTATTGATAAGGGCATATTAGCAAAACCTTCAGAATCGCCAATTCTAAAATTATACTTTTTCATATCGGCCTGTGTCAGACTCATGTATACTGTTTTGTATTCCTTAATAAATACCATTTTGTCATGCAGGCAATGCCCCATAAGTTTCATACGGTCGAAAGAGTAATTGTCATATACCCGGCTGTATATTGTGTCTTTCTCAATACCACAATCAAGCAGGTCTGCAGCGATTTCGAAGGTTTGCTTTTTCGATGAATTAAAACTGAAACATCCGGTATCTGTCATTATACCAGCATATATACATTCTGCAATATCTTTATTAAAGGGTTTATTATGGTTAATCTGTTTCATAAACAGGTATGTCAATTCACTGGCAGAGCTTACCGATGTATCTGAAATTGTAATGTTTGCAAATTTTGCCGGATACGGGTGGTGATCGATTAATATTTTAAATGCATCCTTATTCAATATATGCTGTTCATATTCCCTTATCCGGCTTAAATCGTTGAAGTCTACTGCAAAGACAATTGTACATTTGGAAAATGCTTCGATGCATTTCTCCGGATGTTTATCAAATACCAGTGTTTTTTCAATGCTTTTAAGCCAACTGATATATTGTGGGTAAGCGTTTGGAACAACAACATATACTGTGTGACCCATTGATGTTAAAAAGTTATAAAGTGCAAGAGAGGCACCCATTGCGTCACCGTCAGGATTTCTGTGAGATACAATCAGAATATCGTGATGTTTCTCGTCCAGTAGTTTTCCAAAACGTTCAATTTGTTCGTGTAATGAAATGTTCAATTCTTTTGATTTTATAGCGTATATGCCCCCAAAGATAATTATATCTGCCGAAAACTGAATATCAGATTTATTTTATAAATTCACGGCCTCATAGATTAACCCAATTACACTATGGCAGGAACTAAAACACTTACAATTATCAAGCCGGGGGCTGTAAGCAACGAATTTATCGGTCCCATTCTGGCTAAAATTAACGAAGCAGGTTTTCATATTTCAGCAATGCGGCTGTTTCGTCTCACAAAGAGACAAGCTGAAAACTTTTACGTTATCCATCAAGACAAACATTTTTACAATAGTCTAATTAACTTCATGTCTTCAGGGCCTGTAGTTGTCGCTATTCTTGAAAAAGAAGATGCTGTGAGTGACTATCGTAAGCTGATTGGCCATACCGATCCGGCTAAAGCCGAACCTGGCACAATCCGCAAGTTGTTTGCAGAATCGGTCGAAAGAAATGCAGTTCATGGTTCAGATAGCGATGAAAACGCTGAATTTGAATGTGATTTCTTTTTCTCAAAATGTGAAAGGTTTTCAAAATTCGATCCTCTTCATTTCTAGTTAAAGACCTTGATGTATACAGACAGCAGGCTGCAGCCTGCTGTTTTTTGTCTACCCAAAGACCAATTTCAGCAAAAGATTACCTTAATATTATTTTCTCAATAATTTTTTCCCCGGCATGTTCATTCAACAAGGCTACCATTTTTTCTTTATTGTATAACAGTTCGTTTCTCAGAGCTGAAGAATCGAGATGAACATAAAGTATCTTGTTACGGATGAATATTTCTTTTGTATGTGAGGCAATTATTTTACCCATAATGGCACCCCAACTGGTAACAATATTTACTTCTTTTAGTTTTCTTCGATGTCCTAACGCCTCGATATATTCGCGCAGTACATTTTTAAGTGGTTGTGTATTACTTTTTCTCATAGTTTACACTATAATTATATTTCCGTTTTCTACTCGATAAAGGTTGTAATTACCATGGAATTCCAATAAAAGTTCCTTCATCCGTATTTCGTTTGTATGAGTAATAAAAATTTGCCCGAAACTGTTATCCGACACAATGTTTAATATCTGTTTTACTCGCTTGGTATCGAACTTATCGAAGATATCATCGAGCAGTAGAAATGGAGGAACTCCTTTTAGTTCTTTTAGAAAGCGGAATTGAGCCATTTTAAGTGCTACAAGAAAGGTTTTTTGTTGCCCTTGTGATCCTGTTTTCCTGATAGGTATTCCCTGCATGGTAAGTTCAAGATCATCTTTGTGTATTCCGGTTGTCGAAAACTGGTTTGACAGGTCTTTCTGGTAAGAATCGTTCAGCAATTGTTCAAAATTACCATCGGTCAACTGAGAATTATAGATTATGTTAACTTCTTCTTTCCCCTGAGAGATTAGAGAATAATACTCCTTGAAAATCGGTGCCAGCTGCTTAATGAAATCTTTACGTTGTTCAAAAATTCTGTTCCCCGGAGGAATAAGCTGATCGTTGTATATAGATATCAGTTCCTGAGAGCCACTGTGATAACTCATTTCTTTCAATAACCTGTTTCGTTGTGCCAGAACATGATTGTATTGTATGGTATCTTCCAGGTAAGTATTATCGTATTGCGATATAACAGCATTTATATATTTTCTTCGTTCTTCACTTCCTTCGGTTATAAGTGTGGAATCTGCCGGAGATATCATAACTACCGGATATTGACCAATATGTTTTGATAATTTGGGGTATTCTTTCTTGTTTTTTCTGAATTGCTTTTTTTTACCTGCTTTTAATGCACAATATATTTCATCGGTTTGATCATTATGTTCTATTATTCCCTGTAATGTCATATAATCACTACCATACTTTATACTGAACTGATCCGACGATTGAAAATAACTTTTGCACATGCACAAATAATATACTGCATCTAAAAGATTTGTTTTACCAACACCGTTGTCGCCCACAAAACAGTTGACTTTATTATGTAATACAATGGAAACTTCTTCATAGTTCTTAAAATTTGTCAACATTAACTTTTCTATATGCATGCTTTTTTCAGCTTTATCCTTGGGTTCAAAAATAGGGGAAATCCCCGATTTTTTACAGTATAAAATGAAATTGAGGAGAGTATTGAAGAATAATTTTTGCTAATTTCCTTAAATAATATACATTTGCATGCATTTTAAACAGGAAAATCAGATTCAACAATGAGTAAGGATAATAAAGGACAAGACCACAGCGGTTTTGAGACAGTAGAAGAAGCTTTATCTAGAACCGAGCTTTATATTGAGCAAAACAGAAAAAGTTTAACAATTATTATTGTAGCAATTGCTGCTGTTGTTGGTATTTATTTCGCATATAGAAATTTCTACCTAGAACCCAAAGAAGATGAAGCACAAGCCTCTATGTTTATGGCTGAGTTTTATTTTGAACAGGATTCGTTTTTACTTGCAGTTGAAGGCGATGATAATAATCTTGGATTTATCGATATTATCGATGAGTATGGAGTTACTAAAACTGCGAACCTGGCTAATTGCTATGCCGGTTTATGTTATCTGAGATTGGGCCAATTTGAAAATGCGATCGAATACCTCGAACAATTTGATGGTAAGGATCGTATGGTGTCTGCTATTGCACTTGGTGCTACGGGCGATGCTTATGTCGAATTAAATGATTATAAGAAAGGTGTTTCATATTACGAAAAAGCAGCTAATCTTTATAATAATCTTGTTTTGTCACCTATCTATTTAAAAAAGGCAGGTATTGTTTATGAAGAGCTGGGTGATCTGAAAAAAGCCCTTGTTGCTTATAAAAAAATTAAGAAAGAATATCCAAATTCTGAAGAAGCCCGGGAGATTGATAAATATATCTCTGCTGTGGAAGTTAGACAATAGGTTGGATTTTTCTTATCAAAAAAGTATCAATATGTTAATACATGTTGATACTTTTTTTATTTCAAGAAAAATGTGTTGGTCT
>JAHEEB010000815.1 GCA_024640925.1 Bacteroidota bacterium
CTCATATAAATCATATTTACTAAAATTTAAATGAAAAGGTTTGTTTTTAACCGGTAATATAAATCACCGGTAAATATGTGATCAGTGATGTGTGATGTGTGATGTGTGAGCTGTGATCGGTGAAACAGTATTATACTCTCTTATCCTGTTTACACAATTTAATTTACACTCCTAATTTACACTCCTTTACACTCTTTACACAAATCCTCCCTCCTGATCGGCTGGCTCCCTTCCGTTCGGTTACCTCCCTTCTCTTCGGATTGATGACCCTCCTCTTCGGATTGATGTCCCTCCTCTTCGGATTGATGTCCCTCCTCTTCGGATCGATGTCCCTTCCGTTCGGATTAATGTCCCCACTGATCGGATCGTTGTCCCCACTAATCGGAATGAATTTCCATCTAATTGAAATAAATTTCCTTTTGTTCCGATTGTTGTTCCTTCCGTTCCGATCTAATTTCCACCTGTTCCGATTGTTGTCCCCGCGAATCGGATTTGATTCCCTTCTTATCGGATTGTTTGTTCCTTCTAATCGGATCTGTCTTCGAAATAACTTTACAGGTTTTACTTTTATTTCTGCCAGGAATTTACACGGATTTATGGTATTTCTTTTTGTAGTTTACACATTCATTTTTATTTCCTATTTTTCTTTACTGGTTATCAGATATTCCGTAAAATCCATTCCTTTTGATTTATTAATAATGGATTTGTTTACAAGGTTTACCACTGTTACTGATCACTGATCACTGATCACATGACAGCCTTCCACTACCTGTCAATAAAGGGTTGAAAATTACCCCTTTATTTATATATACGGACTTATTGACAGATAACGGGGAGAATTGTATATTAGGTGAAAAATTTTACTAAAAATGGAAAACAGATGGATAAGAAAGGAAGGAAAACTGCACCTATTTGTCAAAATAAGGAAAATAGGTGTGGTTTTTATGGGAGTATAAGGAGTTTAGCCATAATTGTAAAAAAAAATCACATCACAGATTAATAAATTGATGTTTAATAATTTATTCATTATGACAATTTTTATACATTTATAAAATAAAGAAGCAAACCTGATATATGTTTTCTCTGGGTCGTCAATGTTTAGACATACGATTAAAGCTAAAACACTTGCCAACAGGTTGAGTAGTCATGATAACGTAAGACATCGACTACTTCCCTAGGTTATTAGGACGTATCAGAATTTGCTTCTTTTAACCCCACTGTTCACGCAGTGGGTTTTACTAAAATGTTCTTTGAAGCGACTAACAAAAAGATATTTAAAATCTTGGTTTGTAAGTTTAAAATGTTCTTATACTTTGCTTTTTCAATCGGAATAGAACTGGACTTTACCGCTGTTTATTATTTATTAACTTCAATACTAATTTATATGACAACAAAAGTAAATAACCTGACGACTACGATTAATATAACAAATGTATTATGTGTAATGGGATGCGGAGCACAACTGGAGAGTCCAACTATTCCGATTGCAAGAAATGAATTTATATCCATTTTAAGCCGAAACAAGAGAAGTGCTTGGGAGGGAAACCTCCCCCTCTCCACCATTTGACAAACATTACTGCTTCAAAGAACTATATGCTTTATTTAACTGATTAATAAACAACTATGGCTAATCGAATAGATGGCCGGTAGCCAAATCGCTACCGGAGCACCTCTCACACCGCCGTACGTATGGGTCTACTCATTTATTAATTTCTTTTCAAAGGTATTCGTAAGGGCTTCCCCATTGCAGTCCTGCTTCCTTTACTGCATCCCTCGCGGGAAACCAGCTCGCAGCTTGCTAAGCAGCTATACCAACTTGCTGCCGGGGGACTTGCACCCCTTGGCAAAAATGAGTTCACCTTATTGCATGTAATCCTCAAATAAATTTGTATTTTTCGAATTTATTCAGAACTTGCAGTTGGGTGCTATGTTATGCATAAGTACAATTGTAGGCTACAAATAACCATATAACATATTATTAACATGAAAAAAACACTGCTTTTTATTGCTATTTTATCAACTTTTTATCCTTTAAATGCCCAACAACAAATAACAAATTTTATTGGTGCTTCTATGCCTAATAATTTCGTTGTGTTTAAAAATTCTATTTTTTTTGAAGCAACAACGGAGGAATTTGGGCGCGAAATATGGTTTGTTAATGAAAATGGAAAGGAAACATCAATTCTAAAGGATATTAATCCTGGAATTAATTCAAGCGTTAATTATTTTTTGAAAAACAAATCTGTTATATTAAATGATACTTTGTATTTTGTTGCTAATGATGGAACCTCAAATGGTGAAATTTGGAAAACTGATGGAACTGCAGATGGAACTATGAAAGTCACAAATTTTCTAAATTTTAACATTTCCAGAATTACCTTAGTAGGCGATAATATCTTCTTTCTTATTACTAAAAATGATTCATTGCAATTATGGAAAAGTAATGGTACAAAAAATGGTACAAAATTAATTTTAGGGAATTTATTCTTTTGGAATGAACCTAGTTTTCAAGGCAAATGCAACAAAAATTTCATATTTACATTTCAACCATACGGTTCCAATAACACAAAGGTTTGGAGAAGCGATGGCACTTCAATTGGCACATTTACCATAACTGACGACATTATGGGAAATGGAGCTGGTTTTGAAATGGGGGTTGGGGGCACTTCACTATTATCACAATATATTGAATTTAAAGACGAGTTATATTTTATGAGTTATAGTTATTTATATAAAACAAACAATAATGCTGAAAGTGCAAGTATTGTAAATACACTTTATAATGCATCTGATGGTCTCTTGGATTATGCAGATGTAATTGAGATTGAAGGAAAATTGTATTTCTCATTCTTTGATACGGACAATTATCGATTGGTCATATGGGAATCAGATGGCACAACAGCGGGCAATAAGAAAATCTTTGATGTTAAAGACAATAGGTATTTTATGACCTCAAACCTATCAAGTATAGAGAATAATCTTATCTTTTGTGGCCCGAATCCAACTGGGGGAACTTCACTTATCAAATTAAATTTAG
>JAHEEB010000142.1 GCA_024640925.1 Bacteroidota bacterium
GAACTAACAGAAGAATAGATTGTCTTGAACAGAAAATTATGTTTGAATAAAAACAAAAACCGGAAAAAGCTTCCCGGTTTTTATTCTTTTCTGAAAACTATACTACTATGACCCCTGTTTTTTTGCATTAGGACAACCTTGTCCTTGCGGACCACCTTGGTCTCCATGTTCCATATTCATTCCCATACCTTGTTTGCAGCAACCCTTGCGGCTATCAAATGCGACTCGTTGTTCAGGAGTGAGAAGTGCTCTTACTTCCTGATGATGTTTGCTGCGTTCTTTTGCCATCTTGTTTTCAACCCCTGTTATCTCGTCGATCTTGGCATTAATCTTAGCCATATCGGGTTTTTCAGCAATTTCCAATTGTGTTAATTCAGCATCCAGTTTGTCTTTTTCCGCATTCATTTCAAGCATTTTTTGCTGATGAGGAGTTTTTAAAGCATCTATTTTTGATTTTTGTTCATCAGATAAACCAGGTATATCCATCATTTGACATTTAGCTGGTCCCTGACCTGGACATTTACCCTGAGGAGGTTGTGGTTGTTGTGCTTCCTGACCAAAACCTGCCATGGGAGTTAAGACTAATATTAGAGTTAAACCCAATAAAAGAATGTTGCTTTTTAGTGATTTCATATTATAGTATTTAAATTATTAGTTGTTTTGTTCTTTATATCTAGGTGGTCTTCCTGGCTGACCACAATCACCTTTATGACGTTCTATTAAAAATATCTTTCCCAGACTATCAAATTTAATAGCCTGTTGAGGTGTACAAATAGAACGAATATTTCGATAATGTTGGTAATCGAGCAAAATCATATCGCCCTTAATTTTCCCTAATTTATTAGCCAAATGATGCAAAATAATTGTATCCGGATTTTCTTTTGATAATTGAGAATAATATATATCACGAATGGAATCGAGTTGAGAACGACAAAATGATTTTTTTTCCATAAAATCCGAACTAAAATCTTTAATCCGCTGACATTGATCTTTACTCAACGATAATTCAACTGCCAAATGCTCTTCAAAAGACATATGACGATTGCATCTTTCTCCCTTTCTGAACCTGAATTCATTTTCTTTTTCACTGTTATAACCCCTGATTAGCAAGGTAGTTACCAACGCCAAATTCACCGATAAAAGAAATAAAACAACGATTAATAACCAGTTCTTTTTCATAAAAGTGATTTATTCAAAAACATTGATGCTTTCAGCAGAATTATCAGTTATAACAACAAATTCATTATCCCAAAGGTTCGCTTTATTTGTTGATGAATTTTGAGACAAAATACTGCCGGCAATTACTCCCAGAATCAACCCTACTGCAACAATTGCAGATATTGCTAAACGAAATACGAACGATTTTTGACTTCCAAAATGAATAATTTCTTTATTATGATCAAGGGCTTGAAGTTTACGAACAATTAACCCGGCAGTAGAATCAGGAAGAACCGATTCCTTTTGTTTTTTAAATATTGTAATGGAACTTTTAATAAGTTCTAACCCTTTTAAACATTTCGGACATGATTCAATATGTTCAGAAATAAAGACGGGTAAGTCATCAAATTTACTTTCGCCGGCAGTCAACAACCATATTTTAAATTCTTTACAGTCCATTTTATCTTTATTCTTTTGTTAGACACTTTTCTTTTGTAAAACTTGCGATCATGTATTTAACTCATCATAAAACGATAGCAATAATTCTCTGAGTCTCCTTCTGGCCCTGAAAAGCAATGATTCGATTGAAGAAATACTGAATCCAGTAATTTCAGCAATTTCTTTATATGACATATTGAGATGATAATTCAGAATGAAAACCTTTCGTTGTTCTTCCGATAACTTATAAATGGCTTTTCGAAGATTTTTTCTGATCTCCGGGTTTGTTTCCATGCTTTTGGTTTCAGCCATATTTTTAACCTCCGAAATATCAACATGGAGAATTCTTTTTTTATTATCTCTCAGAAAATTCAGTGAAAGATTTATGGCAATGCGTATTAGCCAAGTTGAGAGTTTGGCCTCACCCTTATATTGATTTAGTTTTTCAAAGGCTTTTATAAAGACTTCCTGGGTAAGATCAGCCGCATCGTGTGAATTTTGTGTATAGGCAAAACACGTACGGAAAACAGCATTCTGGTTTTCTTTAACAAAAGCTTCCAGGGCATGTTTTTCACCATTCAAAAGTTGCTCAACAAATAAATTGCGGTTCATCCGTAAAAATAAACGAGAACGAAAGGTATAACATCTATCAGACACTAAAAAGAGAAAAATCTTGTATATGTATTATCAAAAAATAATGAACCTGGCATCAAATTATAAGGATGACAGCATTTTAATCCCTCAGGAATCAATATCTTCGCAAAATAAAATTCTTTCATTAAATGACAGAAATAAAACACAAATCAGGATTTGTTAATATAATCGGAAATCCGAATGTAGGTAAATCGACCCTGATGAACGCATTGGTCGGAGAACGCTTGTCTATTATTACTTCTAAGGCCCAAACAACAAGACACAGGATAATGGGGATAGTGAATGGTGAAAATTTTCAGATAGTTTATTCCGATACACCTGGAATTCTCGACCCAAAGTACAAACTCCAGGAAGCCATGCTGAAAACAATAGATGGTGCCTTTACTGATGCCGATATTGTATTGTTTGTTACCGATGTTAAAGAACCAATTGATAACGAAAATAAGTATATAAACAAACTAGCAAAGATTAAAGCACCCGTATTGCTTATACTGAATAAAATTGATTTATCAAATCAGCAGGATGTGGAAACCCGCATGAATGAATGGAAAGAAAAACTCCCTAAAGCTGAAATTATACCATTATCAGCGCTTGAGAAATTTAATCTGGAAAAGGTGTTTGATCGTATTCTCGAGTTATTGCCTGAAGGTCCTGCTTACTATTCAAAGGATGAGCTGACAGATAAAAATGAACGGTTTTTTGTTGAAGAAATCATCCGGGAAAAGATTTTGCTTAATTATGAAAAAGAAATTCCCTATTCGGTAGAAGTGCATGTTGAATCGTTCAAAGAGGAAGAACGAATATTTCGTATTAGTACCAATATTTATGTTATCCGCGATTCGCAAAAAGGAATTATTATCGGCCATAAAGGCGAGATGCTAAAAAAGATTGGCAGCAATGCACGGATAGAAATAGAAGAATTTCTGGGAAAGAAAGTCTTCCTGGAACTCTTTGTTAAAGTTAAGAAGGATTGGAGAAATGATTCTGCACAACTAAAACAATTTGGGTATCCGGGTTAATCTCAAAATTAAGATTGAAAAATATCGAAGACCAAAAAAAATAAATTCCATAACCATAATAAATAATACGGATGATACGGCATATAGTCATGTGGAAATTGGATGCTGCATATAGCATTCAGGAGAAATCAAACTTATTAAAAGAATTCACTGCAAAACTTGACAGTTTATTTGGTAAAATTCAGGAATTAAAATCTATTTCAACTCATTTAAATAGTGAACAGGCAAATCAGTCGAACTACGATCTGATGCTTGAAACGGCATTTGATACCATTGAAGGATTGAACGCTTATCAGACACATCCGGAACATTTAAAAGTAGTTGAATTCGTAAAAACGTTGAAAACACAGCGTGCTTGCATAGATTATGAATATTAAAGCAAAGCTTCCGTCAAGTTTATTAACTTTGCAAGAAAATAGATAGTGTGGGAAATATAGTAGCAATTGTTGGAAGACCTAATGTTGGCAAATCGACTTTATTTAATCGTTTAACGGAGTCGCGTGATGCCATTGTTGATGAAATAGCCGGCGTTACACGCGATAGAAATTATGGCAAATCGATTTGGAATGGAGTTGAATTCTCTGTTATCGATACTGGTGGCTATGTTCGAAATTCTGAAGATATTTTTGAAGAAGAAATAAGAAAACAGGTCGACCTGGCAATGGAAGAAGCCGATGTTATTCTGTTTGTTGTTGATACGATCAATGGTATTACCGATTTAGACGAAGAAATAGCATCGATACTCAGAAAAATAGACAAACCTGTACTCCTTACTGCAAATAAAGTTGATACTACAGCAAGGCATTATGATGCCCAGGAGTTCCATAAATTCGGTCTGGGTAATTTATATTGCGTTTCGGCTATAAACGGAAGTGGAACAGGCGATTTGCTCGATGATGTTGTTAAATCATTTAAGAAAAAACCCGAACCTGTTATTGAAGAGCTGCCGAAATATGCTATAGTAGGTCGTCCGAATGTGGGCAAGTCGTCTCTTTTAAATGCGCTTATAGGCGAAGAACGACACATTGTTACTCCTATTTCAGGTACAACACGCGATTCGATTTATACCCGATATAATAAATTCAACCACGATTTCTTCTTAATCGATACTGCCGGAATCCGTAAAAAAGGTAAAGTTCACGAAGATCTTGAGTTTTATTCAGTCATTCGTTCTATTCGAACCATTGAGAGTGCCGATGTTTGTCTTCTGCTAATCGATGCAACACAAGGCATTGAATCGCAGGATCAGAACATTTTGGATATTATCCGAAAAAATAACAAGGGAGTGGTTATCCTGATTAATAAATGGGATTTAGTTGAAAAGGATACAAATACATCCCGAGATTATCTGAAGATTGTTCAGGAAAAAATAGCTCCTTTTCGAGATATACCTGTTATTTTTACCTCGGCTACAACAAAACAACGTATCCATAAAGTGCTTGAAACAGCTATTGAGGTATATAACAATCGTATTCGAAAGATACCGACTTCGGAACTGAATGAAGTGATGCAAAAAGCCATTGAAGATAATCCACCACCAGCCAACAACGGAAAATATATCAAAATTAAGTATGTTACCCAATTGCCAACACATTCACCATCATTTGCTTTTTTCTGTAATTTGCCTCAGTATGTGAAAGAACCTTATAAAAGGTATCTTGAGAATAAATTGCGCGAAAAATTTAATTTTACAGGTGTACCTATTCGGATATTTATGAGAAAAAAATAGCAACCATTTTGTTGCTTTTTGCATCTGATAATAAAACTATGCAAGGTTTAGTAACCATAAGGAGAACCATATTGTTTCTGGCAGTCTGTATTTTTCGTTATGGTATTTTTATTTCGCTCTACGAAAAAGTTAATGGGAAATATAATGAATTGTTTTTCACAGAAACGAGTACTGTTAAAGTAAAAGATTCTATAACAGTTGATGATTCTGTAATATATGCAGAAGTAGACTCCTTGATTATAGACACAGTTACCTTTAATCAATTATTGCCCTATGATTCAAAAATGGATAGAGTAGGTCAGAATAAGACTATTAAAGGAAATATCCGGGTGGATATTTCTTTTCCGCCAACTCTTCCATACGACACGATGCGTTTCGAGTTTTATATCCGAGATAGAGCTTTACATAAAAGCAACATAGAAGTTACATCAGACTTTACTGTTTCTGATTTCTAAAAACATCCAACAATTTCAGTTATTTTATTTTATACTAAAACGGGACTTCTTCAGAAAAACCACGGCTACTAAGTAAGTCATCGTTACCTGTAGAAGGATTTTCCCCGGTTAATACCCCCCCTTGATTCATTTTTGACACAAAAGTTTTAACAACAGGTTCACCAGGGAAGCCACTATCATCAAGTTTGCCAATTATATCATCTTCCAAATCAACGAAACGAGTAAATTCGTGCTGAAAACGAAGTCTAACATCGCCAACCGCGCCGTTACGGTGTTTTGCAATAATAATTTCGGCAATACCCCTCAGCGACATCTGGTTTTCATCCTCGGTAAAGCCATAATATTCGGGCCTGTGAATAAAAGCAACTACGTCAGCATCCTGTTCTATAGCTCCCGATTCACGAAGGTCAGAAAGTTGCGGGCGTTTATCAGGTCTCGATTCAACCGAACGGTTAAGCTGCGAAAGACATATAATTGGAATGCTCAACTCTTTTGCTATCCCTTTTAATGAGCGTGAAATATTACTCACCTCCTGCTCACGGTTGCCCCTGGATTCAGGTGGTCCAGTCATTAGCTGCAAATAGTCGATAATTACAATATCAATATTATGCTGGCGCTTTAATCGACGGCACTTAGCCCTAAACTCAAATATGGAAATAGCTGGTGTGTCGTCAATAAAAATAGGTGCTTCTTCCAGTTTTCGGGCTCTATAATCGAGTTTCTGCCATTCTTCGTTATTTAATTGTCCGGTACGGATTTTACTGGAAGGTAATTCTGCCTCAGCTGAAATCAAGCGGTTTACAAGCTGAAGAGAGGCCATCTCAAGACTAAAAATAGCAACAGCTTTTTTATGATCCACAGCCATGTTACGTGCCATAGAGAGGACAAATGCAGTCTTACCCATGGAAGGACGAGCTGCTACAATAATTAAATCGGAATTTTGCCAGCCGTTTGTCATCCTGTCGAGCTGAGTATATCCTGCAGGCACCCCATTTAAAGTGTTTTCACGTTTCGACGCTTCTTCTATAAAGGCAATAGCCTCTTTAAGAAGCACATTCATCTTGGCTGCTTCTTTTTTAATGTTGCCCTGTGCCACATTAAAAAGCTCACCTTCGCTGAAATCAAGGAGATCGTTAACATCAATGCTTTCGTCGAAAGCCCTGTTCTGTATTTCTGTCGAAATCCTTATCAATTCCCGCTGTATAAATTTTTGCTGAATAATTCGTGCATGAAATTCAATATGCGCAGCAGAGGCAACCCTATTGGTCAATTGTGAAAGATAAGCGGGTCCTCCAATTACTTCCAGTTCCTTACGCTGCCGTAGACGTTCAGTGACAGTTAGAATATCAATAGCTTTATCGCTGGCAAATAAATCGAGAATGGCGGCAAAAATCTTTTGGTGTTCTTCTTTATAAAAGCTTTCTGTTTTAAGAATATCAATAATCTCAATAACAGCATCTTTTTCAAGCATAACACCACCTATAACCACCTCTTCCAATTCAACTGCCTGAGGTGGTATTTTACCAATTTCGAGGGAGATCTGAGATGGAATTCCAGGTCTTGTTTGCCTTTTTTGTGCCATTTATTTGAAAATATGTAAGTTAATTAGCCAGAAATATTGATTTGGCATCGGATTAAAGGTACAATCTTAACTTTCGGGAAGCGCATTTTTAGCTCAAAATTGTTTTACACATCAAAAAAGATGTTTGTTGACAAATTGTTAATAAATAATCTTTGCCACAAATAATAAAATCATTTGTCTGTTATACCAGGAACAATCGCCTGATATCTTGGGTACCAGAAAAAAAACTAGACAGAAGTAAAGGAAATTCTTTTAGTATAATCCTTTAACAGATCAAATCTGTCCTTTTCCCCTCCATGCGATGGAAGAAAAATAGTACAACCTGAATCAAGTAACTTTTTCCAGCTTTTAACTAACTCTTTATCATCACAAGCAAAAGGAGGAAATACAGACCAGGGAAATACTCCAAACATAGCATCTCCAACTATTGCAACTTCGTTATCTATTAAGAAACTGATTGACCCTTGAGTATGTCCGGGAGTGTGAACAATCCTGCCATTCAAGCCAATATCGTTCAAATCAAAGTTATCATCAACAAGAATATCATATTTGCATGGTTTATAAGGCTTAAAAAGGCTGATTTTTTTTGAAATACGAATGAGAACCCGCGTAAACATATTGGTACCATGGGGAATTATAAATTCTCCCTTTTCCAAATATGTTCCTTCACTTTTATGAATAATAACCTTGGCGCCAAATCTTTCTTTTGTTCTGGCTGCATTCTCTGCATGATCAAAATGAGAATGAGAAAGCAACAGGTATTCTATAGAACTAATTTGTAGCTTTTTCAATCGTTTCGAAAGCATCTTCCACATGTAATCAGTGCTGGTATCTATTATATAATGTTTCATTCCGTTCGAAATAAGAAAAACATTGCTTCTGCCCCCAAGTATTCTGGTTATAGTATACCCGCTTTTTGTTGTCCATGTCTTCATTGAAAGTAATTTTATTTCTATATCCTATCAATATTCCTCATATAATAAATCTCTTTTGAAAATAATTCATACGCCGTTAAATATCCAAAACCTGTCTCGGTGGCATAAACACACCCTGTATCAAGATTGATAACACCTGCCGGGTTCGTCAATTCCTGTTTTAAGTCTTCAAGTTTATGTGGAGTATGTCCATGAATAATCACTTTATTTCTGAAGAAATC
>JAHEEB010000816.1 GCA_024640925.1 Bacteroidota bacterium
AATTACTTTTTCATTGATTATTTGAAACGAAATTAAAAGGCAGTAGTCAGTTATAACCGCACGGAGATCATTCTCCGGCGGTTTTTTTACAGAATTTATTTATAGCAATTGGGATAGTTTCGTTTTACATTTTTCAGGAAATAGTGTCACCACTGAAAATAATGAAAAAAGGTTGTCAAATTAATATCTCAGCTTAAAAAACAAGAAATATGTTAAAAAACTCATTTATATTATTATTGCTAGTCTTAATTATTTCCTGTAACCAACAGAAAGTAACTACTTTTACAATAAAAGGTTCATTGACTGGGGTGTCAGAAGATACAATACAAATAACCATTTGCGATAAAAATTATTCGGTAGCTGTAAACAAAGATGGCAATTTTGAATTCTCAAAAGATATTGAGGAGCCTGAGTATTATACAATTAGTTTTGAAAATGAATTTCCTTTATATGTTTCACCAGGCGACATACAAAATTTTGAATTATCTGAGGATACAATTATCATTTCAGGAAACGGGAAAACAATTAATCAATACTTACAGATTCAAAAAAAACATTTTAATACCGTAATGTCCGGGTTTGAAGATGAAAAAATATTTTCTCTTTCTGAAGATAACTTTATTCAAGCAGTGGATTCATTTATGACCGAATTATCTAAACCATTGCAACAAACCATTGGAGAAGGCATAATTGCAAACCGCCTTTTTATTGAATCAGAAAAAAACCGAATAAAGTATCATCGATATGATTTACTGGCAACTTACCACAGATATAGCCCATCATTTACACAAAAGACAACATTGCCAGGTTCAGATTATTTTAAATTTATCGATTCTGCAGATTTTAATAATCACAAGTTATTGAAATTAAATGAATACAAAGAATTCATCGTTTCATATGTATTGGAATTATCATTTATCGAATCAATATATAAGCCTTCAAGTCCATTAAACAAAACCAAATCGATGATAGAGATTGCCGAAAATAAGTTTCCTGAACAGCACATTAAAGATTTTGTAATTGCAAAAATTATTGAAAGACAATTAAATTCCTTTGAAGTAAATGATAGTACTATTCTGGTTTATAAACATAAGTATGCAAACATTCAGACAATAAGTGATGTATTATTAAAGTACGAAAAAATAAAACCATTGTTGATAGGTAATAAAGCACCTGATTTTGTAATAAAAAACACCAAAGGAGAAAGAGTTTCCTTATCAAATTTTCTGGGTAAAACAGTATATATTGATGTTTGGTCACCTTTCTGTGCTCCATGTTTGCATGAAATTCCCAATTATATAAAGCTTCAGAATGAATTTAAGAATTCCAAGATTGCTTTTTTATCAATCTGTTTGGATAATTCAGAAAAACGTTGGAACGAATATGTTGAAAAATATAATCTGAAAGGTATTTTATTACGACCTGAGAACGGTTGGAATTCAGAATTTGTTAGTGAATATCAAATTCAAAGTGTGCCATGTTGTATACTTATTGATAAAAATGGAAATCTGATTTCGGCCAGGGCCCCTTTGCCTGGTTCCTCTGTTTTAAGAGAATTGTTAAAGAAAAATCTATGAAAAGGTCTTTGAACCCGATTTTCGATATAAATACAAGTCAAAACTTTTAACATTGATCGATTAACTAAATAAGAAATGAATATTACCTAATAATAAAGATTGAACAGAAAGTTGTAGCTCTGATTGCTTTTTTTGGAACCCTTCTCATTTATTTGATGACAATTAATTACAATTGATTACATTTTGGTGATGTTATAGTCTTCAAATTTGAATAATCTTATACATAATTATTTATTGCAAATCGCTTTGAAACAATATAGCTTAAGCAGAATAGTAAACCTTTGTATTCCCTGGTCCTGGTGGCATTTTTTTACCACCAGGACTTTTAGAATTTGAAAAATATGCAAAATTAAATTATAGATATAATGGTTAATGCAGGTAACTATCATTCCTATGTTTTAGACAATACAAAAATCGAAATTACGATTGATTGTAAAAAAGAAACTATAAACTATTATAACGTTATAGCCTTTGTTCCCGGAACAGATCCGGTTTTAAGAAAAGAGTATATTTCAGTTGGTACCTATGTTAACCACATTGGTACTATTGAAAAGAATATATATAACAGGGCAAACGATGATGTAAGTGCATGTTCCATTATACTCGAAGCCGCCAAATCCATTGCTTTTAATCCTCCTAAAAGATCGGTGGTTTTTATTCTTTATACATCAGAAAATAAACATACTTTTTATTCCTGGCCTTTCTTGAATAATGCCATTCCAATAGAACAAATATTGCTTACTATGAACATTGAGCAGGTTGGCAATAGAAATAGTGATTACCATGGTATCTGGAGTATTGGTACACCTCAGTTTAACGAATCTTTTAGAAATATTGAAACGGTATTCAATGAGGCAGATTTTAAATTTGAGCCAACTGAAAATTATTCTTCCGATTTATGGAGCTGTTATCAAAAAGGTATACCTGCCATTAAACTCTCGTCCTGCGATTTATCGAAACATTATACCCTACAGGATACCATCGGGTTGATAGATTTTGATCACCTGCTTATTGCATCGAATTTTTTATATTCATATATTCTTGAATTAGGAAATAAAAAACAAACATTTGTTACCAATCAGGTAAATATTGAGGATAGCATGTGGTAGTCCTTGTTGTAAAAGAGATTATCACCGATATTATGATAGATGAAATAGATCAATAATAGTTCAAAAGATAAAGATTTGAGTATATTAACCAACATTGTAAAATAAACTTTGATTCGTGTTTTGCCTGGTGTTTATCCTAAATTTTTGCTATTTAAAAACATTATTGTCCGCTTAAAAATAAGAATGCAACCTCTACAAGGTTGTGAAAACATAAAAACAATCTGCCTTATAATAGTGTATCCTCTACGAGGATAATTTGACAACTTCATAGAAGTTGCATTTTTGTAGAAACGAATAATGACTTAGGAACAACCTCGTAGAGGTTGCAATTTTGTGAGATG
>JAHEEB010000817.1 GCA_024640925.1 Bacteroidota bacterium
ATCCGCAAAACTCAATCTATTCCGGTTAATTCTAAAGAAGCCAGGCTGATAACAGAACATCCCGATGGTTCATATGAATTTGTAAGCGAAGGAGAAAAGGTTGCATCTCTTGCAATCACTAATCCGGATGAATTTTACAAATTTTCAAAATATGTTGTACTAGAAGTGCACTAAACGAAACACCTGAATTCATCCAAACCAACCTTACCCAAAAGGAAGAACCCAAAACGAACAATATATAAAAATACTGGTTACTTGGTATTGATGGCAATAAGGCTTTACCCGAAAAAGGGTGGGCCTTATTTCTTTTGGTGGAAATTGAAGTGAAATAAATAAACAGTGAAGAATGATTTTATTTTGGGTCTGCTGGTTAATATCAAATGAAGCCAGAATATACAGAAGCCACAAAGTCACCAAAGCACAAAGATTCACAAAGGAAAACCATCATTGTGTTGCCTGGATTCCTGGTCTTCGTGGCTATATATCAACTTTTGGACTGACTCTTAAAGATTCTTTTTTTCAAACACAATCTTCTGGTTCATTTTGGTAACAAGTTCTGTAAAATAATAACGAATGATTTTGTATTCTTCTGCTTTATAAACCGGTTTTTTAAAATAGTATTCTGCCACAACAATTACATTGTTATCAATTATTTCTGCATTATAATTCAAGGAAAACAAATCATCATTTATTTCCGATTTCTTTGGGAGTGCAGTTACCTGGTAATTATCTGGGATTTTTATAATAGTCCTGAATGTACTTTTATTTGTGTAAATCATATCGAGCGGATAATTTCGATCAACCGATTTCAGCGGATTTTCTTTATATGTTTCGCTAAAAAGAGGTGATACATAAATTTTTCCGTTGATATTTTCAACGGGTACTGAAGCTGAGAATAAAATCTGATATGGTTTTTCAGCATAATTAAAATTGTTTGTTGTTATATCTCCCAGAAGTGTGTATGACTTGTCTTCAACAAATTTCTTCATGTTTTCTTCTTTGTCATTGGTTGTTTTCAATGCATCATATCGGGTTGCATTAAAGTTAAACGAACCTTTAACCGAATCTAAATCACTGTTAAATTCCACAGAAATAAGGTTTTCGGTTATTGAAGGCACACTATTGGAAAGTTCAAGCCATTCTTCACTTTTCTTTTTAATGATCAAACCTTTTTCATTGATACATTTAGGAGGTATTGTAAAATATGGCAGCAATACTTCCGTGGCATCCAGCAGAACTAATTTTTCATCGACATAGGCTCCTGCCACCACGTAATTAAAAAAATTCACAAACGGAAAATCAGATTTTATTTTTCCATGATCGCGGGTGCTTAATATAACCGGATATGCTTCAAAGCCTGCCCCTTCTAAAAGGGCAAGAAGAAATAAATTAATGTTGGAAGAATTTCCGGTTTTGGTATCAATAAACTCTTTCACTGTTTTTGTGGCAAAAAGTCTGTTTTCTTCATTCCAGCTATAATTGGCTTTCACATAAGTTACAATGGTTTTGAGTTTTTCTTGTGGAGGCAGATTACTGATGTTAAGTTGTTCCAGTATTTTCGATGCTTTTCCTTCGCATGCATTTAAGTATTTGCCAAACCCTTCACCTTTTAACAAATCATTACATAATGCAGGCCAGGTTGAAATGACATTTATTTTAGATCCATCCAGATTGTTGATTACTGATAACTGGAAATCGATCTTTATTATATAATCCTGCATAGAGGTAATGAATTCCTCATCACGGAAGGCAGGAACATTTTTCATGGTATACTCATGGATTAGTTCTTTGTATTGAACAGAACTTAAATTGCGTGGTAAGCCTGTGCTTTCATAAGTTTTTTGATCGCTGAAATTGCTGGCACCCTGAAGAAGGAAGGTGTATGTGTAAAAGGGTACCATTTTTACAATGTATTTACTAAAACTGACCGGGATTTCGGATTGAAAGTTCCAGTCGCTGAGATTGAACTTGTATGGCGATTTAAGACGGTATTTGTATTCAATAATGGAGCCTTCGCGAACTTCGGGCAGTGCAAATTTTACTACCAACCAGTTTTCCGACACTTTTTCCGTATAAATATCTTCTTTTCTGAGCTCGGACTTTACCAATGAACCATTATTTTGGTTGTATGTATAAGCAACGATGTCCGATACAGTCTCTGTAGTATAGCCTTCCTTGTAAAATGGTATTTCAACCTGGGCGTATTTAAAACCAGCTTTGGTAAAAATTTTAATTTTTGTTGACCGTTCAAATACCACATCAAATCCATTGTCCGAATCAAGAAAAAATGAATTTCCAATATCATAAAGAACAGCCGCAGAAGCTGAAGTATCTGATGGATATTTTTTTAAATCCACTTCTTTTTGGGTTATTTTTCCAAACTCTATGGAATAATCTTGCGAAAACGCAATTTGAAAACCGAATAGAACTCCTGTCAGAATGATGATGGTACGTTTCATAATTTAAGAATTACATGATTTTTTCTTTCGAGAGATTGAATATCCCTGATGAATTTAAAAAATGCAGGATATTCATTCAGAGGATAGCTTCCACTACCTATTTTCAGGCTATGTACGGCTGTTATTCTATTTGCAGTTTGAAAATAGTGAAGTGTATATTCACCGAATTTATTGGTTAAAACGGTGTCGGAAGGGATAAAGTTTATTTTGGTTAATTCAGGCAGTATAAAGGAAATGGAATCAACTTCCCAAATTGGATAATCAAATACCAGTGGTAGTTTTCTGTCTTTTGGATTTTCAAAATCGGGGATATCTATGGGGAACATGTTTAATACATAATCATCGGAGTATTTCTTGCATAAATCAGCCGATTCAATCTCGACTTTCAGAATTACCGATGCTGTATCGCGGTTAAGATGCTCAAATGACCAGTTGATCAAATCGAAATTTGAAAAATGTAAGTGTTCTCTTATGTATTCTTCCTGTTCAACAGGTGTAAGCTCTTTTGACAATGTTTTCATATGTTCATACGAACTACCTTTGCAAACATAAGTAATCG
>JAHEEB010000818.1 GCA_024640925.1 Bacteroidota bacterium
ATTAAATCCCCTTATAGGTAGCTGCTGGTTAGCAGGGGTTTAGCCCAACAAGATTTAAAACACAATTGAGCGTGTTGGTTTCAATGCCCGATTTTTTAAAAGAGGCTGTAGTATTAATAATCTACTGCCTCTTTTTTTGGCTCCTGTATTGTTAGGTGCTGCCGTTTTATTTAATTGATTCTATTCTATCAAGATATACGTTAATCAGACTGTGGTCTTCTAAATTATTTTCAATAACATCCCATATTTTTGCAATAATTCCGTGAAAATCCCGAATCTTAAGATTACCAAATTTTAAATGAACCACTTTGGGTGGAGCTCCTTTGTATAGAACCTTTAATGAAAAGTCAGCGTCCTTAGTGATTATTACTAAATTATGTTGTTTTGCATAATCCCAGATAATGTCGTCACTCCATGAATCATCTAAATCCTTAACATGTACATAATCAGGATTGTTCCATAATCCAAAATAGTATGGCAAATTTGCATCAATCAGATATTTTGCCATTACGCAATCGTTCGAATTGAATATTGATGACCCATTAAATCAGCGGCAAATCTTAAACACGCATCAATATCCTCCTGTACAAGTGTAGGATATTGCTTGAGAATCTCATCCTTAGAATCTCCTGCACTCAAAAACTCCAATATAGTCTGAACAGAAATCCTTTTTCCGCGAATGGTCGGCTTTCCATTGCAAATATTGTTGTCAACTGTAATCCTATCCATTAGAAAATCCATATTGCTAATTTTTTATCAAAATTAATCATTTAAAACCTATTAGGCAATTTTTGTAAATAGTATCCAACGGAGCATCATCGGTGTCACGTCCTAATCGAGTAGGGAAAGATACGAAATATTTCGCATCTCCACCCTCTCACACCACTCCCGATGTACATCGGGATACCGGCCGGTATACGGCGGTTCGTTAAACATGGCTATATCTGACGAATATTTCACTCGATTGTTTTTTTATAGTTAACCTTGAAAAACATGCTTTCTTTGTTTTTTAATTTACCTCTCCGATTTTAGCGTTTCTGCTCTTTATCCCTGTTGATAAGTCCATAGACACCAGGCCGGGTTTTAGTTCAACCGGGAGTTCATGTTTAGCTGCGCTGAGCCCTTCGGGGTTGGGCTGTTAGCCCACATGAACTCCTATTCATTGGCAACAGTTATTCTATACTTATTTTTCCACTAAATCCAACATAATCACTTGTCCCCTTATTTCCAATGCCATGTCCGTTAGTTATTTCACCAAGTTTGCAACGACTCCAGTTAACACTCGATGATTGGTCTTCCCAACATCCATTTATCTTTTTATACAAATGAATCCTATAAATGTAATATTTCCTACCATTATCAATCACTTTTCCAATAGAAACTCTAATTGCACCCTCCTTATTTACTTTAATTATTGGGGTTTCATTAGCTATATTACCTGTCCAAGTTTTATCAATCTTTTCAGTATCTCTCCCAACGCTAAATTCATTTATTTCAATTGTCAGAATCACCTCGTTTTTAAAAGAGTCGACAGGTTCGACATAATTATAAGCTTGATTCTCATCACATATTTTATCATTTTCTATCGTCTTAAAATCCTGAGAAAATAAGTTTACATACCCAAGACACAGAATTATCACTGTTATTAACTTTGACATTATATATTGTTTTTGGTTTATAATCTTTTATTTGAATTTTATTGCTTAAAAATCTACCGAATTATCTCTCTTTTTTTAATTGTTGCCAACGTTGGCAAATCGAGTAGGCAAGGGCATTTCAGCCCAAGCCTCTCACAGAACCGTACTTGAAAGTCTCCCCTCATACGGCTCTTCTAATATAGCTTATTTTCTTAAAGCTCATCCCATTTCTGGTTGGCAATTTGTTTAGCTATATTAACTAACCTTCGCTCCATTTCCATTACAGAAACTTCATCACTACTACGAATTAGTCTGCCCCTGCAGAGCACTTCGGTTTTCTGCCTTTGGGTTGTTCCCATTGAGCATTTCCCTTGCCATTGCTTTGCAGGTTCCCGAGTTCCATAATAAAGCCCAGATAAAGTTCTTGCCGCCTGAATGATGCCTGTTATAGTGCCAATAAACAGGTAATCGCACTATTTATCATTGCATGCCATACTTTGCAACTTTTAACAGGTTGTGACTTTCTTCTCGACACCTCATCAGCGGTTCACTCTCGTTCAACTCCTTTACCCATACCTGATAAATTCATGACCTATCTTTTCCAAATCGCTCAGCACCATGACTCTTTACAACAGCACCATTTGGTGGTTTGATGCCCTCTCCTTCAAGACGACACCAGTGGTTCAACTTACAACTGTTTCCACCATCTTTAATACAGCATGCAAAGCTTGTAGCATGAAAGGGATTGCGGAGGACTTCACTATCAAGATACAATGAAATTGATGCGGGTGATGAGCTTCACACACCACTGAAACCCTTTTTTGCTATATTGCATGTTACCAGCCGTATTTATGTTTTATCATTACTGTGTCATAGGTTGAAGGCCTTAAAGATAAAATCTTTTTATATCCAACGGACTCATCAATCCTTTTTTCCCAATCTTGTAAATCTAAAAACTTATTAGAATCAGCCCGAAATGTATCAATTTCGTTAAAATCTAAATCATAATAATGTAATGTCAAGCATAAGTCATAATAATAAGCACTATTAAAATCAATAGGATTAAAGTGTCGTGAAATATTTACTACAAAATGTTTTGGTAGTCCTTCTCTCCAAGTATAAAATCCATATTCCAGGAATAAATAATCTTTATCTTTAGTCGATGAGTCTATAGACTTTATGGAATAACTTTCAAAGAAATTAATCATAAATCTTACCGCAGAATCAACCTTTAGCTGTCCTTTGTCATTGAAAAATGACTTAAATCCACTTTTAAATATGTCTTCAATATTATCTAAAGTCAATGTTTCTTTCATTCGAAGCGGTCTTTTAATATGGCTGGTAACGTTACATATAAGTTTTGTCGGGGATTTCGAAGCG
>JAHEEB010000143.1 GCA_024640925.1 Bacteroidota bacterium
AGGTTATAAAGGAGCATAAGCCAAAAAAAACCTTGTATAATCCCTTGTAAGATACCAAACTGTTCTTTTTTCGTTTGAAAGATATGTGCAGGCAAGATCCGGATGTTACTAACCGATGCCCGTGAATAGATTTTGTTTTGTACTTTAAGCAAATATCCATTTGTCCCGGCATCAAGGTAAACACTGCAACCAGATAGTTCTTTTAAACGACCCGGGACCATCAGCCCGCCATAGCCGCTAATAGTGGAATATGGATAGGGGTACAGCTCTAAATGAGATACCCACATGGTGGATGTCAATACATATTCCTGAGTGTTTTTGTTGTCAATAGGCTTCAAATAAAGCCAATATGTGGCATCGAGGTCGAAATTGCCGTGCACACTGTCTGACGGGATAAACAAATGTTGATTGTATTTAAGTAAATCCCTCACCTTTTCAATACCCAAAGTACCTGAAGAGTCCGTGTATACGGAAATCCTAAAATTATTACCTGAAGAACTGTTTGCAAAAGAATAGTCGCTTTCTGATATCAATATAAGAGATAAGGAAATAGTAAAAATAAATTTCATCGAAGAGTTTATTATCTTTTGCTCATCAAATATAAATAAAAACCTGTTCTTTCTTTTAAATTAGCATTAAGGGCTAAAACAAAAGCTACGTTTAAACAAGAAAGGTGGTTTTATCCTTTCTTACAAAGAAAAGAAACTGTATTTATATAATTTAATCTGCTCACTGCGCACAAGATTGAAGTTTATTGACAGGTATAATATTCTTAAATTCATAGATTTTCTTGAAACTCTCCATTCATTGGTCCGATAATCGTACTGTAGGGGTCACAAGTAAATAAAAGAGGCTGTCCAAAAAGTAAATTTGCCACCAAGGCCACAAAGCCACAAAGATCTTATTTAAAAGACATTAACCTTAGTGATATCTTTGTGTCTTAGAGTCTTCGTGGCTATTTATCAACTTGTTGGACAGCTTCTTTTTATTACTCTCATTTTATAAAGTGGCTTTATTCCTTAATCAGTTTAAAGATCTTATTCTCTGCTTTTACTAAATAAACCCCATTTGCTAAGGAACTGATGTTAATACAGCTGTTATCGTCAATTTGTTTTGTCAATACCAATTGGCTGTTTATGTCGTAAATAGATATAATGTTTTTAGCACCTTTTATAAAAACAACATCTTTTGCAGGGTTGGGATATAAAGTTATACTGGTATTGTTGGCAATATTAATGCCAGTGTTCGAATTCCACCTGGCATAAAGTGTTACATCACCTTTCGTTGTATTGCTTATTGCTGTTACAGCTGATCCGGTATATTCTTCGTTATCATACCATCCACCGAAGGTGTAACCTGTTCGGGTTGGATCGTTTAATGTTAGCCCAATTCCATAAATATATGTGCCAACATTTGCAGCATTATTGATACCACCATTAAGGTAGTAAGTAATAATTCCATCTGTTGTAAACGATACTTCCTCTCCATAGCTTGTACCTGCTACATTTGTAACGTACGCCCGAACATAGTAAGTAGTGCCTGTAGCTAAACCCGTTATGGATGCAAAAAACGATCCTGTTGAAGAAGTTGCACCATTATCTGCTTTGCTATCGGAAATAGTAGGCACACTTGTTGTGTTCCAACATACGCCGTATGCAATTGGATTTGGATACCCTAAATCAGTGACGTTACCGTTTCCTGATGCAGTTGTAGACGAGATATTTGAAACATTCTGCGTTGTCACAGTTGGCAGAATTCCAATAAGAATGTTTTTCTGCCCACCAAGAGAATTACTACTGCCAACTTCCGGAAGAATAAGCAATGCTTCATTTCCTGTTTCATCTTTCATTGTTCCACCCGACAAGCTTAGTGAGCCTGTTGTAGAATAATCAAGTTCAGCACTGCTGTCACCATTGGCTACTTTATAGCTAAACATCAATATTGAAGAATCACTTCCGGAAACATATAATGCAGTACCTCCGCTATTAAGTGCTAGTGTAGGAGTACCACTTACCGCAACAGCTTCGGAGAAAGTTATAGTTATTATTATGACATCTCCGGTTTTATATGTTCCATCAGCTGAAGAAGAACTTACCATTGAAACGGTTGGAGCTGTAGTATCATAAGTACGGGTTAATGATGTTGCAACGTTCTCATTTCCTATTGCATCCGTTACAACTCCCGATTCTACCCCTATTATTACCAATCCTTGTTCAGAAGGAGTGATATTTAATGTGTAAGTGGTACCACTGCCACTAAAGTCTCCTGCAGTACCATTGAAAACTGTAATATCGCCGACAACGAAGTCATTTACTAGCTCACTAAATGTGATATTTACTGGTATAGGCGAAGCATTCGTGGATTCGCTTGTTGGCGATGTGATAGTTAAAGTTGGTGATGTGATATCGCAGGATATACTAAATTGTGTCGCTGCAATATTATTGTTTTGTGCATAATCTGTAACAGCACCGGCTGGAATATCAACCGTTACCAAACCATCAGCGGTTGGGTAAATATCCACAGTCCAGTTTTCATGATAACCTGTTTCGAGAAGTTGAAGGTTCGAGGCTGTTCCATTACCTACAATAATATCACTGATTTCCAAGACATTCCACGACGACTCGCTTAATGCAATATTTACCACAATCGGGTTATCCTTGGTAGGATTGGAACTTGTTGATGAAAGAGCTACTGTCGGAGCTTTCGGATCATAAGTTCTTTGGAAATAGGCAGAGGCAGTATTACCATTTCCTGCTAAATCTTGTGCCACTCCTGCATATATTTCTAGGCTAAAAGCACCCATACCGGTTGGCGAAATATCGGCTGTCCATGAAATATTATCGCTGGTTTGCAGGTTCGAAGCTGTTCCATTACCCACGGTGATGTCAGATACATTAAATCCTGTAACTGCTTCAGAAAATGTAATGTTTACAGGTACCGGAGTGAAATTGAGAGGATCTGGAGCTGATGAACTTACACTAACAGAAGGAACTATATTGTCATAAGTCCTGCTTAACTGGGTTGCTGCAGTATTAGCATTTCCGGCAGCATCTGTTGCTACAGAAACAGCTATATTGACATTTACTACTCCTTGACCGGATGGGGTAATATTTACTGAGTAAGTATAGCCATTAACTGTGGTAAACCCCCCTGCCGTACCATTGGTTACGGATATATCCCCTACCACAAAACCTGTAACAGATTCACTGAACGTGATCGTAACCGGAAAGGATGATGCATTCGTTGGGTCGGTTGCCGAAGAACTAATAGTTACAGTGGGGGCAACATTGTCGTACACCCTTGTTAAAGCTGTAGCTGCGGTATTATTGTTCCCGGCAGCATCTGCAGCTACTGAGCCTGCAACGTTCACAGTAACCGTACCAGTTGCAGTCGGAGTTATATTGGCTGTATATGTGTATGCATTAACAGATGAAAAACTTCCGGCCGAACCATTGGTTATAGAAATATCACCGACCACAAAACCTGTAACAGATTCACTGAACGTAATCGTAACCGGAATGGATGCATTCGTCGGATCAGTTGCAGTGGAGCTTAACGTTACAGTGGGTGCAACATTATCGTAAACCCTGGTTAAAGCAGTAGCAGCCGAATTGTTGTTGCCTGCGGCATCTGTGGCAACCGATCCGGCAACATTAACCGTAACCGTACCGGCAGCCGTTGGGGTGATGCTGGCTGTATAGGTATAAGTATTGACAGTGGTAAAACTACCGGCAGTACCGTTAGTTACGGAGATATCACCAACCACAAACCCGGTAACCGATTCGCCGAAGGTTATTGTTACTGGAATAGACGCATTCGTCGGGTTGGTTGCTGTGGAAGTGATGGTTACGGTGGGGGCAGTATTGTCTATTACAATATTTTTTTGACCACCCAATGAACTGGATCCACCCACTGTTGGTAAGGTCAACGTAGCATCGTTACCGGTAGCATCTTTTATGGTTCCACCTGATAAACTTAAGGCGCTTGTTGTAGTATAATCAAGATCGGCACTATTCTGGCCGCTGGCTACTGTATAACTGAAAGTTAAAGACATTGTGCCACTACCGGAAGTATATGAAGCTGTTCCCCCACTGTTTAGTGCCAATGTAGGTGTACCTGTTACCGTTGCAGCTTCCGAGCAGGTAATTGTAATAGTAATAACATCACCAGCATTGTAATATCCATCTGCAGTGGTAGAACTCACGGATGTTACCGTTGGACCGACAGCATCTACCAATATTCCTGTAGTACTTGCCACGCTGTTTATCGTTAAATTGGCAGTAAGAGGAGTAGCGTCCTCGCTTTGCAAGTTAGCTCCTCCATTAGAAATAGTTGTTCCTACCGAAATACCATCTGTATCTCCGTTGCCTGCAACAATGGTATAACTGAATGTCAATGTACTTGTTCCGCTACCACCGGTATAGGTGGCATTTACTCTACCACCGGTGTTTAAAGTTATTGGAATATAGGGTGTTCCACCCGAAATGACAACATCTTTGCTATAAGTTACCGTAAAGGTGAGCGTTTGCCCCGCTATATATGTCCCATTTGCCGGAACACTTACTGATTCGATAAATGGAGCGAGTAACGTTTTTTTTGCCCTTATCTGGTCACCGCTGTTATTTTCTTGCCACATAACATATAAGTCTCCCAAGTAATTTGCCCAAATAGGTTCATTGGCATCCGCAGAAGTACTGTAATTAATAGTACTGGTTACTCCTCCTCCATCCAAAAATGTTTTTGTTGCCCCATCATATTGAACACATCTTATCTGTCCATAGAAATTTATATCATCTGGTTCATCCCAGGTAACATAGAGCAAATTATTGTAAACCAAACATTCGGCGTTAAAGGCACCATCTAATATATTTAAATTCCAACCGGAAGTACTTCCTCCACCATCAACAAAGGACCAGCTCGTTCCATCGTATTTTCTTACACGAAGTAAATCAATATCACCATAACCATAATACGTTTCATAATATGGTTCACTCCAAAACAAGTACAGACAATTATTATATGAGGCCATCACAGGTGTTAAAGCCCGTTTGCTTGAATTATAGTTTAATCCGGCGGATGCATTGCCATCGACAAATGTCCATGTGCTCGATCCATCATATCGCCTTACCCTAACCTGGTAAGTTGTACTAGATCCGCCATCTTCTACCCATGTTAAGAATAGCTGGCTATTATAGACAGCAAACCTTGGAGTATGCGCCAATTTTGAGGTGTTATAATTCAATCCATAAGTACCGCCACCATCTACACACGTCCAAAGGTTTCCATCAAATCGACTTACACGTACATTATATACGCCCGAGTTTGGCACCTCTACCCATGTGGCATATAAATAACCATTATAAACGATAAGGTCTACTTCTGTGGCATTCGCTGTAGTAGCAATATTTATAGTTGTACGACTGTCGCCAGATGAATAATGTTCAACAAGTGACCATGAGGTACCATTATATTTTTTAACATGAATTCTGTAAATGCTTGCATCATATTCTTCATATGCGGCATACAACGCTCCACTATATGAAGCTATTTTAGGATTACGGGCATTGGTGGAGCTACTGTTTAATTTCGATAGTCCGGATTCACCTGCAGCAGTCCAGGATGAACCATTGTAACTTTTAATGAATACCTGATCAATGCTTGAGTTTTGTTCCTCCCAGGCACTGTAAAGTAAGCCATTAAATTGGGCTGTTGAGGGTATTCTGGAATAAGTTGCTGTTGAGGTGTTAATTCCTTTAGAGCCACCTCCGTCAACAAATGTCCAGGTTTGGGCAATTAATGTTGACATTCCGATAAAACCGGGCATGATAATGAGAGCAATTGCACTCAATAAAACAGATGTAATTTTTTTCATGATTATTTTTTAAGGTAGAGGAATAGTTAATTTTCTCTTTATTTAAGTTTATAAATGTTTATGAATCTATAATTAAATCTTTATTGTAAGATATAGTAATCATAATTGCTCTCGTTGGTATGGAATCAGGTCACTTGATAATAGCATTAAACGTCTCTACTAAATTTTTTGTTACCTTCAAATAAGAATTAAATAGATTTTTTCAAGCGTTTAGGCTTGATAGCCGGCTGAAACAAAGCAATGGGTAAATATCCTTTAATTAATTTATAAATTCGCTTGAAGCTCTTCATTAATTGGTTTGATAATCTTACTGCGTTTCAATGTAAGGGGCTGGTTGGTAAAATTAATTAACTTCTTTTGTTTTTTGTTTACATGGGTTGTATCTATTCAAATAAACAGGGATATGGCTGTAAATGAACCTCTTTATAAAACCTAGCCAGCAGTTGTAAAAGATGATAACCTGTTTTATGAACTCCTGGTTATTACAGATACTATTCGAATTGGTCGGTCAAGAGAAATAAAAATAGCCATAGAAGAACTTGAAAAACGCCTGCAACAAACTGTCAAAACAAAAGAATTTATTTCTTGAATTCTTTAATATTTTTGTAAGTTTGGCTACGAACAAATGATATGATTTTAACCAAATTTCATAAATTCCTCAACAACCTTGGTTTCTCGAAAGATGAACTTTCAGAGATGTCCGGTAATATCTTTACATATTCACTAAGCAATACCCCTCAACTAGATATTTCCTATTACTACATCTCGACTAAAAGTGATATTTATAATATTCATAGAATACTTTGGAATGAGAATAAGATTGAAACCTTCATAGCTGTTGAAGATTCTTCAACGCATATTATAAATGTAAAAACAAAACCTGATCGTGAGAAACCTTTGTCAGGCAGAATCATATCCTTCGACTATGGAACTAATACAGAAGGTTTTGAAAAAGAAAATATAAAAGAGATTACAAAGGATTACCTTGACTCCTCTTATTTCTTTGATTTTGTTATTAAACATAGAAAAAAAGGAACTGAAGTTGATAAAGACTTATTACTTAATTTAATTGCTTTACGTAATAAACTTATAACAAATAACAATGATGATATTATTCATCGGCTTATTTTGAGATGCTTGTTCTTCAAATATTTAGAGGATAGACAAATATTTTCAAAGAATTATCTGGTTAAAACACTGCAAACAGGACAACCAGTTGAACTTATACGAATTTTCAACGAAGTTGCAAAAATAAATGGTGACGTTTTTAAATATGAGAGTTTAACGGAAACAGATATTAATGCCTCATATCTTAATGAACTTTTAGTGTTTTTTAGTAGCGATTATCGAACAGGGCAGTTGAGCCTTTTCCCATACCTATTCGATAAAATACCTATTCAGCTTATAAGCCATGTTTATGAGGCATTTCTGCAAAGTGATGAAAAAAAAGGCAGAGGAATATATTACACGCCTGCCTTTGTTGTCAATTTTATGCTGGAACAATCGCTAAAGCCCAAACTGAAAGATAATAAAACCATTTCAGTTTTGGATCCGGCGGTAGGTTCGGGGGCATTTCTGGTTGAAAGTTTCAAAGCCATTATCAATTCGTATAATCCCAAACCGGACTACGATAAGAAAAAGGTGATTTTGCAAAATCAGTTATTTGGGATCGATATTGACCCAAAAGCCCTGCAAATTGCTGCTTTTAGTTTGTATCTGGCTTTGCTGGAAGATGAAGAACCGGAATTTATTCGCGAAAAGATTGAAAATTCACATCCGATTTTACCATCTTTAATTGGCTCAAACCTAATTTGTGCCAACGCTATAACTGACAATGTTTTTGAAAACAGACAATTCGGATGCATTGTATCAAATCCGCCTTGGGGCTCAGTTGAACCAGGTGATGATGAGGAAACCATCAAAGAAAGAAAAGCTATAGGTACTAAAGGGGTAATAGGTACAATGCCGGAATACTTAAACGTATCTGATTATGAACGCTCTCAGGCTTTTCTAATGCGGGTAAAAAATTGGAGTAAACCAGAAACTATTTTTGCTCTAATTGTAAAGAACTCTATTTTCTTAAATGATAACTCTCAGGATTTTCGCAAAGATTTGCTTAGCTCATACCAAATTAACTATTTCTACGAACTTTCAAATTACAACAAAATTCTTTTTAAAAAACATGTAATTGGGAAAATCGGAAATAAGGATATAGTTGTTGGTGCGACTGAGCCTTGTGTTGTTTTAGTTTTTGAA